>JAFAIO010000241.1 GCA_019236675.1 Verrucomicrobiota bacterium | reverse complement strand
TCAGGCGATCGACCGTGGTTTCAATTAACGCTGCTGCCCACCGAGCATCGAAAATTTGCTCAGGCGTTTGCCCTGGGTCGGCTAACTGGTAACGCAATTCAGCGCTCTCATCGTCAAGGAAGACCGGGGTTGAATTGCCACCCCTTTTCTCGGCTCGCGCTTTTTCGTTGGCGTGAGCCAAAAAAAATTCTAAGGCGCCCAGCAAAAATGTACGAAATTTGCCCTTTAGTCGGTCGGCTCTGCTGAAGGTATTCTTCTCCAGAAGATGCAGGAAGAAGTCTTGGGTGAGATCCTGGGAGTCTTGCCGGCTATAACCCCGGCGACGGATAAAAGCATAAACAGGCTGGGCGTAATTGCGATATAAGTCCTGCAGAGCCCCTCGATTTTCTTCGTCCGCTCCCGCGGCTACGACCAAGCTCCATTGGGTAGTTTCGAATCGTAGCCCTCCGCCGGCGCTCGAGCTCAGCCAGTCAGCCATCCTGTATCATGTAAACAAAACGCTGACCGCGTTCAAGGCAAACCGCCGTCAGGTTAATCCCTATTCCCGTTATCAAAGACCTCAGCTACCTGCTGTTGAGTAGCAAAATTGCTCTGACCGGGTGTGTGTACCATGACCGCGATACAAACCGACTGATCCGTCGGGGCGTCGCTAAACTCGAATGCGATTCCTTGTTTTACGTCGTCTAAAATCGTCGGGGCGCCGTCGACTGGGGTTGCAGCCGGGAAACTCTTGCGGATCTGCTCCAGCGTGCTGCCGGCAGCAATTCCATCGGCGGTTTTGAAACGGACGGCCGTTGTGCGGATTAAATCGATGGTCACTCCGTCGGACGGCTGACTATCAGTCGCTCCGTTGCTAACCGTGTGCACGAAGAAAGTATCAAATCGGCCGCCTGGCTTGAACCATTTCCAAACCTGGTGGGTCTGGGACATGCCTCGATCGATCCGGTAAGGCTTACCTAGTTTTTTTAATTCCTCCAGGCCGTTGGAACCGAGCGCGATGCCGCCCAGGCTCTGGCCCGCTATGAGCGACGGTTTCTGGTTTACGACCGGGCCGGCCAAGGTAACAGATGCGAGGACACCGATCAGCGAAATCAGAACAGGATAGAATATTTTCATTATCGGTAGTATCCCGAATGCGAAGGTAGCCGTTTCGGAGTTTGTGTACCCATTCCATAAAATCATTGAAACTTTGCTCAATGGAACCGGGAGTATTGAGGGTATGAATGAAATGCGTTCACAGTTACTACTGACCGTTTTCTTGTGGTTATTGATTGCGAGCTTTGCCCATGGACAGAAGGCGCCTGCCGGATATTCGCAGGCGGACTACGAACGCGGCCGCGCGGATGCCAAAAGTGACATAACCCGCGGCATCCTGGTGTATGAATTCGCCGGACTCCCCGCCCCCACGGACGACGAGGAAACCCGGATCCTGCGGGAACGTTATCACATCGAACTGCGCCGGGTGGCAGGTGACGAGATCAGAATTGACGCCATCAGTCATATGATAGGCTACAACGAAATATCCCTACCCGAGATCGAACGCCGTTTCGGAAAGGGCATTCTCGAAAAAGTGGATGCCGAGGTTAAGGCGAATTACGAGAAGCGGCAGTGATGCGGAGAAGGACGACCTGGGGGCTCTAATACACGATGAGCGTGGGACGGGCTTTGGGACAGTAAGCAGTCAGCAGTAAGCGGTAAGCAGTCACAGCGTGCATAGAGCGCCAGTAATAAACTGTTCACTGACATACTGCTTACCGCTTACTGCTTACTGCTTACTGCTGACTGCTTACTTTGGAGATGCCACCTCTGGCGGTCCCTGACCCACACCGCCGTCCACCAACTACTCTCTGCCGCCGTGCTCCAGCACCTCTGCTACTTGGTCCTGGGTAGCGAAATGGCTCTGGCCCTGCGGATGCACCATGACAGCGATACAGACCGAGTGGCCGATGGGTGCCGCACTGAATTCGAACGCGATGCCGCGTTTCACGTCGTCGAATATCGTTGGCGCTCCTTCTACCGGCGCAATATCCGGAAAATTCTTCCGGATTTCGTCCAGCGTTCTGCCGACGCCGATGCCACCCGAGGTTTTAAACCTGGCTACGGTTGCACGGATCAAATCGATGGTCACACCATCGGCCGGTTTCGCTTCAATGACTCCATTGTTCACTGTATGAACGAAGAACGTGTCTAATCGCCCCTCCGGCCTAGACCACTTCCAAACCTGCCGGGTCTGTGACATCCCACGATCGATCCGGTAAGGTTGCCCTAGTTTTTTCAATTCTTGTAATCCGTTTGGACCAAGAGATATGCCCGCCATACTTGACCCGGGAACAATCGTCAGGTCCTCCGTCGCAATTGAGTCCGCCGATCCCTGGTTAACCGTAGAAATCACTAACGCGAGTAGAACCGCTTTGAGCCCTTTCATTTTGAGTTCCCTTTTCGGGCCGGATAGTCTAGTGCTTCGCCGCTTTTTTTAAGAGGGCTTCGACCTGTTGCTGCGTCACAATCCGGCTTTGCCCTGGCACATGGATCGTAATCGCAATGCACGGTGATTCGGACACCGCCGATTTTTCGAACTCGAACGCGATCCCTTGTTTAACGTCATCATAGACCCAGGGGGCGTTCGCCACGGGCTGTGCGTCCGGAAAAGCGTTGCGCACCTCCGCCAGACTACTGCCGGTATGAATGCCGTTCGCGGTCTTAACCCCCGTTTCTGTAGGACAACTAAACCGCAACAAATCGATCGTAACTCCGTCTGGTGGTTCAGCGCCGGTCACTCGATTACTCAGGGTGTGAACAAAAAATAATGTCTGGCCGCCCCAATTAAAAACCCGCTGCGTTTCTGAGTTGGCCGATTCCATGGCTACTGGTTTTCCCATCTGCTCTAAGCTCTGTGCACCATCACTACTTAGGCTATAAATCCCCAAGCGGGCTCCCGGGACCATCGAGAGAGCCTGCCGGGGACGATCATGTCCTTTTCCGCAAGCTTCCGACCCTGCGAGAGCAGCAAATAGGATCGGCATGCTAATCACTACGCCAAGAATCGTCACAGATATTTTCATGCCCTTTATTTTCCCGAATATTGCGTCATGGGTTTCATGGTTGCCAGAACTGCATCGAACCTGAAGCGGTAGGACGAGCTCCCGCGTCTCGTACGGCGAAAACCTCGGCGCCTTCAGTATCGCTAACTGAAGGGACGATCGCAGCGGGCTTCAGCCGAGCGCTGGGGATATGGCTGCACCCATGACAGGGTCGTCCCACGCTGCTCAGAGACCAAGCTCGGTCAGCCCCGGATAGTCCGCCGGGCGAGGACCCGCCTCCCATAAAAACTTTCGGTCGGCCGGCTTGATCGGAACATCGTTAATGCTGGCTTCCCGGCGACGCATGAGACCTGAATCATCAAATTCCCACTGTTCATTGCCGTGAGCGCGAAACCAATTCCCTGAATCGTCGTGCCATTCATATTGGAAACGGACGGCGATCCGGTTGCCATGAAAGGCCCATAGTTCTTTTATCAGGCGGTAATCGAGCTCTTTCGCCCATTTGCGCGTGAGGAACTCGATGATAGCGGGACGTCCATTAAAGAATTCGGCGCGGTTCCGCCAGCGGCTATCAGGTGTGTAAGCCAGCGCCACCCGTTCAGGGTCGCGGGTGTTCCAAGCGTCTTCAGCCAAGCGCACCTTTTGCGCCGCGGTTTCTGGTGTGAACGGTGGGACAGGAGGACGAGTCGACATAGCGATCAGGAATTAAGGTTTGAGACAAGTTCTACCGCAGTGCGGCGGCCGTGCAACTAAGGCGCGGCCTGGTAGCCGGCGAACAAGGCCGAAGAACGTGAAAAATGGATGCGCATTTTTCACCAATGCGGGCTAAAGGACCAATATGTTTGTTACGAAACCTCGTTTGTTTCTAGCCTACGTTTTTGAAAACCGGTTCGCGGTTCCATCGTTTAACGTCAGTAACCTCGAAATGGCCCGCGCGGTGATTGAGGCCGCCGAACTCGAGAACGCCCCGGTCATGGTTCAGACCGATTTCATCAACTTCGACTACGCTGGCATCGACGAACTGTCCGTCATTATCCGCACACTGGCCGAGAAAGCGGCCGCACCGGTGCTGATGCACCAGGATCATCCAGGTAAGGACGAGAACATTTTCCGGACTCTGCGCCGGGGCTATTACTCGGTGATGTACGATGGGGGCCACCTGCCGTTGCCGGAAAACATCGCCGGCACCGCCCGTTTTGCCGAAGCGGCGCACGCGGTTCGAGCTATCTTGGAAACCGAGATTGGCCAGTTCGGCGGCGAATATCAAGGCGGACAAGCCATCACTGCTGCCGCCCATGAAACAGCGGAGATGGTACAGAAAGGCGGAGCCGATACGCTGGCGGTGTCCGTAGGATCAATGCACGGCCAGAGCAGCCGGCTAGATCTCGATTTATTGAGCAAAGTTGCTGAGTCTACCCGCATCCCCCTGGTGCTACACGGCGGGAGCGGAATTCACCCCGACGACATCAAGGTCGCCACGGAGTTGAACGTCTACAAGATCAACATCGGCGCGGCTCTGATCCGCGGCTTTGTAGAAGGCTTGGAAGAAGCGGCGAAGTTACCGACCGATTGGGAACCGCGACACCAACAGATATTGCGTTACGTGACCAACAAGCTACGCGACATCGCCCGACACCGGCTTTCCCTGTTCCGCGCGTCCGGACATGGCAAAAAGTTGCTGGAACAACTGGCCGCAGCGAAGGAAGACCTGTCTGAGAGGGTAACTCGAAGCTAGGCCAGCGTCCGACTGCTCCGGTAGCAGGAGTCTGTCCCGTAGGGACTTATCCCGAAGGGAAAAAAGGACTCAGCCTGGTTTTAACCCCAGGTGAATCCAACACGTGAACCCGCCCTGAAAAGGGCGGCAGATAGTTTATTTTTCATTAGGGGCTGTGTGCTCACTGATCCCGCCTTGCGGAACCTTTGGCATCGGTGGCTTCGTGTCGGACCGTTGCCGCTCCGCCACGCTCCGACTGCTTCCGGCTGGAGCAACAGTTGCCGGGTGGGATAGCTTCCTCCCACTGGATCTACGCGCCCTTTCCACGGCGCACTAAAACCCCAGGCTGAGTCCTTTTACCCCTTTGGGATAAGCCCTTCCGACAGCCGAGCCCGATCAGAGGCTTTCCTCTACCCTCCCCTCAAACGCGTCATTCACCGACTCGATGGGCTCTCGAAGATACCAATCTTCAAATCGGTTGAGAATCTGCGCTGCTAACTCGGCCAAGGGAACAGGCCGTTTGGCGAAGTGGTCTAAGGCGGATGTCGGATATCCCTCGATCTGCGGGGAGGTGCGAACGTTCATCCCAATCCCGAGTACCTGAAAATTCCAAGCGTTCGATGTCTCCAAGAGGAACCCAGCCAGTTTGCCGCCACCCAGGATCAAATCATTGGGCGGCTTGATAAAAATCCGGCTGTCAGTCAACCGTTCGGCTGACTCAGCCGCAGCCAATGCCGCCATTCGGACCAGCACCGGCCATTGATCGACCGTAAACTTCGACCGCAGCAAAATTGAGAACCATAGGCCCTGATTCGGCTGTGACACCCAACTGCGCCCGTGGGTTCCGCGCCCGGCGGTTTGTTGTTCCGCGAAAAAGACCACTCCTTCTGCGGCGTTTCCGATCCCAGCTCGACGCACCAGATCATTTGTGGAGGTAGTCTCCCGAAAGACGTAAACCTCGCGACCGATCGTGTGACTGGTCAGACGTGCTCCTATACTTTGCGGCCGGACAGCGTCCGGTTCGAATTGAAGCCGCACGGTGGTCGCTGTTTTTGCAAAGCCGTACCCGTCTCGTTCGAGCGACGCAATCACGGTCGCTAACTCCGAGGCGTCACCACCGAGCTGTTGAATAAGGGTGATCGATGGAGTTCCCGCATCAGACTGGAGGAGCGATCGGAGGACCTCTATCTCGCGTCGATCAATCATCGGAGTGCATTATTTGTCAGGTAGAGATTGAGCGCCAGGACAAGCTCCGTAGGAGCAACATCTTTATAGCTACGGTGATCCAATTCGCGAACCGCCTCCTTCGCTTCACTACGGCGCGCCTGACTAATTAATTGGGCGCGACGAAGCCTTACCTGAGTCGGCTCCTTTAGGAGCGACATCTCAGAGCGTTTCTCACGCGGCCGGCGTTCCCAAATGAGATGCCGCTCCTACGGAGCTACACCGCTGTTTGTGCAACGATCTATAAAGATTTGACTCCTACGGAGCCGTTTTCTTAATCCACCCTCCGGCCTGGCCGCTAAAATCTATCCAACGCTGCGCACCTAGTTTAAGATCTACGAACGCGAAGCTCTAGCGATGGCCATCCTAAATTCCAAACTCAATACCACGTCCGACGAATTCAGGGCAAACGCGGCGGCCATGCAGTCGGCAGTCGACGATCTCCGGTCCATTGTCCAAAAAGTCGCTCAGGGCGGTGGCGAAGAGGCACGCCGGAAGCACCTGGCCCGCGGCAAGCTGCTCCCCCGAGAACGTGTTCAGCGGTTGCTCGACCCTGGTACTCCATTCCTTGAACTTTCCCAACTGGCTGCCTATGGAATGTACAGCGACGCTGCGCCCGGAGCCGGCGTGATTACCGGGATTGGCCGCATCTCGGGAAGAGAGTGCATTATCGTCTGTAACGATGCCACGGTGAAAGGGGGCACTTACTATCCGATCTCCGTAAAAAAACATTTACGTGCCCAAGAAATCGCGGAACAGAATCGCCTCCCCTGCATTTATCTGGTCGATTCCGGCGGCGCGAACCTGCCCAACCAAGACGAGGTGTTTCCCGATCGAGACCATTTCGGGCGGATCTTTTACAACCAGGCCAACCTTTCGGCTCAAGGGATCCCGCAAATCGCGGTAGTGATGGGCTCATGCACCGCGGGCGGCGCTTATGTGCCGGCAATGAGCGACGAGGCGATCATTGTTAAAAACCAGGGCACCATCTTTCTCGGGGGACCACCGCTGGTAAAAGCCGCCATCGGCGAGGAAGTCACCGCGGAAGAACTTGGCGGCGGGGACGTCCATGCCCGATTGTCCGGTGTGGCGGATCATCTGGCTCAAGATGATTCCCACGCGCTGGCCCTGGCCCGCAACATCGCGAGTAACCTGAACCTCCAAAAACCGGCTCAGCTCGAATGCCGTCCTCCCCGAGAACCCGGCGCGGACCCGGCAGAGCTTTACGGTGTCGTTCCGGCGGATGCACGTAAGCCCTATGACGTCCGTGAATTGATTCTCCGGATTGTCGATGGCTCTGAGTTTGACGAGTTTAAAGCCTTGTACGGCGTCACCTTGGTCTGTGGGTTCGCGCACATTTGGGGTTACCCGGTCGGTCTGCTGGCAAATAACGGAATTCTCTTTTCTGAATCCGCTCAAAAAGGGACTCATTTCATTGAGCTGTGCTGTCAACGACGTATCCCGCTAATATTCCTCCAAAATATCGCCGGGTTCATGGTGGGTAAAAAATATGAGAACGAAGGCATTGCACGGCACGGTGCGAAGATGGTTACAGCGGTAGCAACCGCTCAAGTACCGAAATTTACGGTGATCGTCGGTGGCTCGTTCGGAGCGGGGAACTATGGGATGTGCGGGCGTGCCTATTCACCTCGTTTCCTCTGGATGTGGCCAAACGCCCGGATCTCGGTGATGGGCGGCGAACAAGCTGCCACGGTTTTGGCGAGGGTTAAACGCGACGCGATCGAGGCTAAGGGAGATCAGTGGACCTTTGATCAAGAAACCGAATTCAAGGAGCCGATCCGGGCTCAGTACGAACGGCAAGGTCATCCCTATTACGCCAGTGCCCGGCTCTGGGACGACGGGATCATCGATCCCCTGGATACACGGCTTGTCCTTGGGCTCGGTATATCGGCTTCTTTGAATGCTCCCATTCCAGAACCCCGTTTCGGTCTCTTCCGGATGTAGCTGAAAGAAATTCCGGCATAAAATTCTTCCTTTATCTACGCGGAAGCGTCTATTTAAAAGCATTCTAGCCCAGGCCAACCCTCCAGGAGCAATTCATGAATTGGCATACTTTAGATGTCACTATCTCCGGCGCAGTCGCCACCGTCACCCTGAACCGGCCAAGGGTGCACAACGCCTTTAACGAGACCGCCATCAAAGAGTTAGAGCACAGCTTTCGCATGTTCGGAGATCGACACGAAGTGCGGGCAATCGTGCTGACGGGTTCCGGCACGACTTTCTGCGCTGGAGCGGACCTGAGCTGGATGAAGCGGATGGCGGAGATTCCTTACGAGGAGAACTTTGCGGATGCCTATCGCCTCGCTACCATGTTACGAACGATCTACCATTGTCCGAAGCCGGTTATTGCTCGGGTTCAGGGTGATGCCTACGGCGGCGGACTTGGTTTGATCGCTGCGGCCGACATCGCGATCGCAAGTAGCACTGCCTGCTTTGCGTTCTCAGAAGTGAAGCTCGGATTGATGCCGGCCGTGATTAGCCCGTTTGTGATTCAAGCGGTCGGTAGCCGGGTGGCCCGCCGCTATTTTCTCACCGGCGAAAGATTTATGGCGCCAGAAGCATATCGGATTGGCCTGGTACACGAAGTTGTCACTGCCGATGTGCTGGATGCAAAGCTCAGCTCGATCGTCGGCCAGATTACACAGAACGGTCCGCATGCCGTGATCCAATCGAAGCGATTGATCCAAGACATCGACCTTTTATCGGAAAAACTTTCTGTCGATACCGCCGAGCGAATCGCGCGACTCCGCGGCTCCGAAGAAGCCCGTGAAGGCGTGCAAGCCTTTCTAGAGAAACGGCGTCCCAATTGGACTAAGGAAACGCCGTGAACGCCGAGATCGCCGGCAACGCCGGGAACAGTACGATCGGTCCACTCTGTCCACTAATCGGCCTCGCACCTGTCCTCCATAGCTTTAGCGGCGGAGGAAGTGGGGCGGGCTCCAGGTTGCACAATGTTTCGCAAACTGCTGATCGCTAATCGAGGCGAGATCGCTTGCCGCGTCGCGGCGACGGCCGCAAGGCTCGGCATTCGAACGGTGGCAGTCTATTCCGACGTCGATAAGAACGCTAAGCATGTCAGCTTCTGCGATGAAGCCTTTGGCATCGGGGGCATAACCGCCCGCGAAAGTTATCTCGCGATTCCATCTATCATAAGAGCTGCGCGTGACAGTGGAGCAGAAGCGGTTCATCCGGGTTACGGCTTCCTGGCCGAAAACGCGGAGTTCGCCGAAGCCTGTACCGCTGCTGGATTCGTGTTCATCGGACCAACAGCGGCGGCTATCCGGACAATGGGTGACAAAAGCGCCGCCAAGTCCGTCATGACAAAAGCCGGTGTTCCCGTTCTTCCGGGCTATCTCGGAGAAAACCAGGAGCTCGATTTTCTACGGTCTCAAGCCGGCGCGATCGGATACCCGGTTATGCTGAAGGCTCGCGCCGGAGGCGGCGGAAAAGGGATGCGGGTGGCACACCAGGCGGGCGAGTTCGACGATTTATTGGCCGCTTGCCGGCGTGAAGCTAAGAACAGTTTTGGGCACGATAGCATCCTCATCGAGAAATATTTGGACCGGCCACGCCACATCGAAGTACAGATCTTTGGCGACACGCACGGCAACTGGGTCTATCTGTTCGAGAGAGATTGTTCCGTTCAACGTCGCCATCAAAAGATCGTCGAAGAGTCGCCAGCCCCAGGCCTTACCCAATCCCAACGCCGGTCGATAGGTGAAACCGCTGTGGCAGCGGCTCGGGCGGTTAACTACACAGGTGCGGGAACTATCGAGTTCCTCGTGGATCATGATGCCAGGTTCTATTTCCTGGAGATGAATACCCGGTTACAAGTCGAGCATCCGGTAACGGAGATGATCACTGGACAGGACCTGGTCGAATGGCAACTGCTAGTTGCAGCCGGAGCGCCGCTACCGCAGTCGCAAGGTCAGCTTGGCTTTCGGGGTCACGCGATCGAGGCCCGTGTTTATGCCGAGAAACCTAGCTCCGGATTTCTGCCATCGACCGGTATCTTAGAGGTATTCAAAACTCCGAAAGCCATTCATTTTCTAGTACCGTCGTCTCCGGAGATGGCTTCGGTCCGTCTCGACGCCGGGGTACGGGCGGGCGACACCGTCATCCCGCACTACGATCCGCTTTTAGCGAAACTCGTCGTCTGGGGCCAGGACCGGGCCGAAGCGCTCACCCGCTTACGTGCCGCCCTGGATGAATTCGTTGCCCTGGGATTAGAAACGAACCTACCATTCTTGCGCCGGCTAAGTCGTTTGTCAGATTTCGGGATCCCCAAACTGGACACCGGCTTGATTGCACGGAACGAAGCCTTTTTGTTAGCTTCTCAAGGAGTGATCAGGTTTCCTTTTGTGGTGCTGGCGACGGCAGCTTTGCTCAAAAGCGAAGAACAAAATCGCTGTATCGACAGCCATGATCTTTTTTCGCCTTGGGCTACGACCTCGGGCTGGCGGCTCAACTCCAGTTATACGCGCCGTTTATCTTGGTCGGACGGCAACCAAATCGCCGACGTGGCCCTGACTTATCCCGCCGGACCGGGTTTGTCACGATACCACCTGGAAGCAGATGGAGATTCCGCCGACTTCGAAATTTTAGAACATAACAACGGTAACTTAGTTGTTCTAACCGGTAGCCGTCGAATAACCGGGCGAGTCTATCGCCGAAACGATATTTACGATCTGGCCGCGGATGATGAGCACGCAACTCTCAGCCTGATCGATCCCCTTGCCTACAACCTGCTCGCAGATGAGGAAGAAACCCAACTGACTGCTCCCATGCCGGGCCGGATTGTGGCGGTGCTAGTGCAGGCGGGACAGACTGTTGCCAAAGGAACTCCTCTGATTGTGATGGAAGCGATGAAGATGGAACACACCATTGTCGCTTTGTCTGACGGCCAGGTTGATCGGGTATTCGTTAACGTCTCCGACCAAGTTTCCGAAGGTTCGCAACTCCTTCACTTCACCTCGCACAAACCAGATTAAAGGCCTCGCGCAGAGGTCGCAGCGGACGCAGAGGTAAAGCAGAGATTGAAGGTTCACATTGCAGCTTTTGAAGTCGTGGTGATGCGATCAGGTTAAACGAAACTGTTGTGCGAAGAATAATGTGTTTTCTACTCGTACCGTTCGGCACTTTCAGGGAAACCTGCGGACTTTGCAGCCCAAGCATTCAGGCTCTTGCCTTTTCGCCAATGTGCTCTCTTCTTTCCTTTGCGACCTTTGCGCGAGGCCTTTAATTGCCTGGTTTCTAAGAGTTCTGTCAGAATCGTCGAAGTCGGCCCGAGGGACGGGTTACAGAACGAGAAATCTACGGTCTCGACGGAAGTAAAAATTGAGTTGATCAACCGGTTGAGCGCCGTGGGTTTTGCTAACATTGAGGCTACCTCGTTTGTTTCCCCGAAATGGGTTCCTCAACTAGCGGATGCCGCAGAAGTGATGGAGCGGATTACGCGACGGCCTGGCGTTACTTACTCCGTTCTGGCGCCTAATCTGCAAGGCGCAGAGAAGGCTCTCGCCGCCAGGGCTGATGAAGTTGTGATTTTTACCGCAGCCAGCGAGACGTTTTGTCTAAAGAATATCAATTGCACAGTCGAGCAGTCTTTCGAGCGGTACGCCCCGGTAGCAGATGCCCTCAAAGCGAACGGAGTGCGTCTCCGTGGCAGCATCTCTTGCTCGTTCGGTTGCCCGTATGAAGGGGACGTGCCGATAAGCTCGGTCATCAAAGTAGCGAAACGTTTACAGGCCCTCGGATGCGACGCCATCGATTTGGCGGATACCATCGGTGTTGGCACGGTTAAGCGAGTTAAAGAACTTGTGCGGGCAGCTAGCGATGAAATTCCGATCGAACGATTAGCCGGTCATTATCATGATACGTTTGGCCAGGCATTGGCAAATATCTTGGCCAGCCTGGAAGCGGGGTTAGGCGTTTTTCATAGCTCCGTGGCCGGACTTGGCGGTTGTCCCTACGCACCGGGCGCCACCGGCAACGTAGCTACAGAAGATGTGCTGTATTTGTTACGAGGACTCGGCCTGGAAACAGGCATCAGCTTGGATGAAGTTGCTTCCATTGGTGACTTTATCTGCACCGCGATCGGTCGCCCAAACGCTTCGAAGACGGGCGCAGCTCTGTTGGCAAAGAGAACGCTGCGACAACCTCCCGATGACTCCGCTTGAGGTCGGGATTTTATTGCTTTTCTAGCAATTTGCGGAAAGCGGATAGCATTCAAAATGCAATATCGCTACCACTCAAAGCCCAGCAGCTCTGCTGGTTGCATCGGAAGCAGGAGCGAACTCAAGCAACAGGAGAACCATGGAACTGGCACCAGGAAACTCTTTCACCGTTTTGGTAGTCGATCATGATCACCATGTTCGAAACTTCGTCGAGAGATGCCTGAGACTCGCCGGCGCATCCGCAATTCTTTGCGCGAGCGCCTTTGAAGGACTCCATGCTATCGAATTCGCCAATCTGATCATGGTAGACTTTGCAATGCCGGACCAGGACAGTTACGAGTTTCTCCACCGGCGCGACAAACCAAGTCATTTGGCCCGAGCGGACCACCCTGCGATCGTGGTTATGGGACCCGGCTGTCTACAGACTGGAAGTGATTTTCGCAATGCCGGGCTAAGTTATCTCCCCAAGCCTTTCACTCAGGTCGAGTTGATCGACGCTATTCTTAAAGCCCTGCCAAAAGATGCTCCGGTGGGAAAGCCGCTACCGGCTTTCATCTAACGCCGCGAGTTGCGGCTTTGCAAGTTTGTGCTCTTTTGCCGCTAGCCTGCCGGGCGATTTTATGCGCAAGCTCAATCAATGTTCTTGGCTTTTCCTCAGTCTGATAGCGGTCCTTTATCAAAGCCGCGCCCTCGCCGATGAAGGCCTTTGGCTCTTCAACAATCCGCCGACGAAGCAGCTTCAGGACAAGTATCACTTCACGCCGACAGCCGCTTGGCTAGAGCATCTTCAAAAGAGCAGCATCCGGGTGGGCCGCGGCGGTAGTGGATCCTTTGTCTCGCCGGAAGGTTTGGTTCTGACCAATCATCATGTCGGCTCCGATTCTCTGCAGAAACTCAGTGACGCGACCCATAACTACCTCGCAGACGGGTTCTATGCCCGCACCTTGTCGGAGGAGAAACGGTGTCCGGACCTGGAGCTCAATGTCCTGCAATCAATTCAGGATGTGACCGAACGTGTTAACGCTGCTGTCACCCAGGCCATGGACGCGGGTCAGGCTTTTCTGGCCAGGAATCGCGTGATTGCGGATATCGAATGGGAGTCACAAGAGTCTACAGGTCTTTACAGCGAAGTGGTGAAACTTTACGGAGGCGGAAGCTATCAGCTCTACCGGTACAAGCGCTACATCGATGTCCGCCTCGTGTTTGCTCCCGAGAAACAGATCGCTTTCTATGGGGGAGATCCCGATAATTTTGAGTATCCCAGGTTCGATTTGGATCTCTGTCTTTTCCGAGCTTACGAAAACGGGCAACCGGCCCAGGTTGAGAATTATTTCAAGGTTAACCCGCAAGGTCCAGCGGAACACGACCTGGTGTTCGTGTCCGGCCATCCTGGACGTACGAATCGGCAGTTGACGGTTTCAGCTCTGACGGATGTGCGAGATCATATGCTACCGCTAGAGCTGCAGAATCTGTATCGCCGGGAGGTGTTGTTGACTGCTTTTGGCGCGCATTCGTTAGAGAATCAACGCCGGATCGATAGCGATCTGTTCGGAATTCGTAACTCGCGAAAACGAGGTAGCGGTCAACTGGCCGCTCTGCTCTCTCCAGAATTTTTCGCGGCGCGGATTCAAGACGAAAAAGCGTTTCGCTCCCAGTTAGAGACCCAATCTACGCTGCAGCCTGCCTCGGAAGCATACAATCGCATCGCCCAAGCCGAAACCGAAGTGACCAAAGTGCTGGTCAGCGGTTTCTTGTTAGAAGGTAGTTGGCGCCGGGGAGCACTAGGGTTCGACAGTCGGCTATTTAAGATCGCCCGTACGTTGGTTCGGGCTGCCGCTGAGCGGGCAAAACCGAACGGAGAACGCCTGGCGGAATTTCGAGATTCAAACCGTTCACCTCTTGAACTACAGCTTTTCTCACCGGCTCCAATCTACGATGACGTTGAAGAATTAGAATTATCCGATTCGTTGACCGACCTGGCAACACGCCTCGGTCCGGAAGACCCGCTAGTAAAACAAATCTTGGCAGGTAAATCCCCGCGTGAACGCGCCTACGAGTTAGTTAGCGGAACCAAGCTCAAGGAGGCAGCGGTGAGACAACAACTTTACGAAGGAGGCGCTGCGGCCTTAAAGGATTACTCGGATCCGATGATCGCGTTGGCTACGCTAGTTGACCCGGCCGCACGGCGGCTTCGCCGCATTCTCGACGAGTCCAGCGAGACCGAACAAGAGGGTTACGGCCAGATCGCCCGTGCCAGATTCGCGTTGAAAGGAAACGAGATTTATCCAGATGCGACCGGGACGCTTCGCCTGTCATTTGGCGAAGTCAGCGGCTACGAAGAAGATGGAAAAACCGTACCGGCATTCACGACCTTTGCGGGCCTTTATCAGCGCGCCAATGATCATCAGAACCGCGAACCATTCGATCTACCGCCGCGCTGGATTGACCGGCACGATAAACTGAATCCGGAGACCCGGTTCAATTTCGTTAGCACTGCTGACGTGGTTGGCGGCAATAGCGGAAGCCCGGTATTGAACGAAGCCGGAGAATTAGTCGGTTTAATCTTCGATGGTGATATCGAGTCGTTAGCAGGCGATTTCGCCTACAGCGACCAACAAAACCGATCGGTGGCCGTCGATTCAGCAGGGATCCTTGAGGCACTGGACAAAATGTACGATGCGAAACCGTTGGTCGATGAACTAGTTAATGGGAAACCGGTTAGACGGTAGCCAGGTTTGTAGTTGGCGGTTTGCCGTTGGCAGCTGGCGGCGAGCGGCTGGGAATTCGATGGGAACAGCGCAAGGAAGCAACGCGGAGGGGCGTCGCATTCCGCCTTCGCAGCTCCCGAGCAAACTCGACGCCGGTAAAAGATGATAGCTAACACGTTCGGAGAGATGCGACGCCCTGGGTTCTCGGGCGTCGCGTCTTTCCAAACGCAATAGGTACAACGATTGGCGGGCGCCGACATGCGTGCGAGCTGCGAAGGCGGAATGCAACGCCCCTCCGGACATGTCGCCTTTTCACTTTTAGCCTTTCACCTCCCCCCTTCTATGGTTTACTGCATAGTCTTCGAAAAATAGCCTATGAAAGGCCAGTCGGAGCGGACCAGATCCAGAAACGGAGCAAACCTAGAGCACGCTCACTTATTGAATCAGCGAGTGATTCTGGAGATTGTGAGGTTGCATGGGCCTGTCTCCAGGGTCGACGTTGCTCGTCTAACCGGTCTGACTAACCAGACCGTATTTAACATCGTCGACGCTCTTCACCAAGCTGGGCTGATACGGGACTTCGGCCGGAAAGTAGCGGAGCGCGGCCAGCCGGCCAAGCTATTCGAGATCAATGCCGATGCCGCGTTTTCCGTAGGGCTGCATCTGGAACGTGATCATATTGCGAGCGTGCTGGTTGATTTCAAAGGCGCGATTCGATCCCGCACGTACCGAGCTGGACATCTGACCACGCCGGCCGAAGCATTAAAACAAGCACTCAGTTCTATTCGCGAGCTCCGTCAGAAAAATCATCATAAAAGAATCTTAGGGCTTGGAATCGCCCTGCCAGGGCCAATGGATTTTCAACACGGCAAAGTCGTTTTCTCGCCGAATTTCCCGGGCTGGGAACAGGTTAAGGTACAAGATCACTTCAGCCGCAGCACCAAGTTGCCAGTCGTCGTAGACAATGACGCCACGGCAGCTGCTATTGGAGAAAGCTGGTACGGGGCCGGCCGATCGTTGGATAGCTTTGTCTACGTTTATGTCGGGGTAGGCGTCGGTGGCGGCATCATCGTCAACGGGCGTCCCTACCGTGGTTTTAGAGGCGGTTCCGGTGAACTGGGACATCTGGTGGTCGACAAGAGAAGGAACGCGCGGTCGTGCGGATGCGGTAAGCGCGGTTGTCTGGAGGCGTACCTTTCTCTGACTGCGTTAACCCAGCGCCTCAGAGAAGCGGGCATTGACGGTCGTAGCCTGACCAAGATTGTCGACCTTTTCGAGCAGGGAAACGAGGTCGTTTTGGATTGGTTAAAGACTGCGGCGTCGTACCTGACTGAGATCATCGGTGATCTCCTCCTATTGTTCGATCCGGAGGCCATTGTAATCGGCGGGCATTTACCCGGCCCGCTTTTGTCTTTCCTGGTAAACCGGTGCGCCACGCTCGGCCAAAAGAACGGACGGGCTGAGCATCATCTCCGAATCCTGCAGGGAATGCTGCAGGACGAAGCAGCCGCCTTAGGGGCAGCGGTTTTACCCATGGACGATCTGATCGCTCCCAACTACGAGCGCATCACCCAGGGGCAACATCCGAGTTTGCTCGAGCTCTGGGACTCAGGGAATTGAGCCCCTTTCCATCGGAAAAATCTCACGCAAAGACGCAAAGGCGCTAAGGAAAGACAAGCTTGGTGGGGCTCCCGAAGGATCCACCGATTGCACGGAGCCAACAACCGTATTGGCGCTGAATCATGTTGGCAGGCCGGAGCGCGTGCCGACTAGTCCGACATAGCTCAGACCCATTGCTGAAGCAACGCTGCGGGTAAAGTGGCGTAGTCGGAGCCGTAACTACCGCTGGGATACTGCTCGGCGCACGTGTAGACCTAATAGCACCGCCCAGCGAGACTCTATCGGTCGCTTCGTGACAACTCTGGAACGTTCGGGAGCCTCGCCCCACCAAGCTTGCCTTGACCTTTGCGCCTTTGCCGACTTTGCGTGAGATTTTTCTTCGTACCTGGGTTGGAGTGGTCGATCCAATAAAAATACTTCAATTTGAAAGAATTATTCTTGCCAAAACTAATTTCTTCTGTGAAGTGATGACGTCTCCCCCGATCTTGGTGCGTCGTCGGTCGCCAGACTGGTTGATCGACGACTCACCGGATCACAACCCAAATTATTCTTATGGAACACCCGGAAAACGGATTTTTCGTGGGTTTCACACCACTCCGGCCCCTCCTCCTCCTCGCGGGCCGTATCAGTAATCGGTGCATCGGCAGTACTAGACTCTGATCAGGACTTCGGTTTCAGCCCGCGCTAACAAGCAGTTTTCACATAAGGACAGCGCGGTCTGTTCCTACCCTAGAAGTATCCCTCCTATGAAGACGTCTCTTCTGTCTAGTCTTACCGTCAGCGGACTTTGTTTCTGTCTGCTGAGTGCCCATGCTCAACACAAGCCAAGCACAGTCAGTTCAAGGGTAAATCAGATCCTAAAAGAGTTTACCATTGACGATGAACTCAGTTACATCGGCGGTACTGGCTTTTTCGATTTCAAGCCCATCCCCGTCAATGACCACTCCGCTCTCAATCCGCAGCTCTATCAAACCGATGGACCACTGGGTGTTCGCCGCAACGAACCCAGTATCCGTTTTCCTTCCGGACTAACCTTGGCTGCGACCTGGAATCCGGATCGCGCTCACGATCAAGGCGTTTCCATGGGTCGTGACGCTCGCGCCCGTGGATACTTCAGTATTCTCGGCCCGGGAATGGATTTCTATCGGGTGCCAATGGGAGGTAGAAATTTCGAATATATGACCGGTGAGGACCCATTCCTGGGTGCCGGACTCAATCCGTCGGAGATCCAGGGCATCCAGGCTCAA
>JAFAIO010000125.1 GCA_019236675.1 Verrucomicrobiota bacterium | reverse complement strand
AATCCCAGTAATTAGGAATCACATGATAATCGAGGTAGCTGAGGGTGTAGTGCACCCACGATGGCCGGGTTTTTGGATTTGGTGGACCAGAACTTGCCGGTTGGCTATCCTCGGCCGCCTGGTTCTGGTCCGCTACGTCGGGTGCTTCTTCGTCCTCGTCATCGGCGAAGCCATTCGGTGAAAGCACTTCTTCGCCTGCAGCAGAGGTCACTTGAGATTTGTTTTTTTTCTGACGAATATGGACGAGATTCGGATCCGGCGTAGGCACAGGGATCGATTGTCCGTAATAAACTTTTCCTGCACGCCATTCTCCCCAGAGAAAACCATCCATTGCCCCGTTGTCATAATCGAGAGCAGCTGAGGTCCATACATGAGAAAGATCGTGAGGGAGTCTGCCGGTCAAAAGTAGAAAAGGATGGTTTTTCGGAAGTCGTGGTCCACCGGGATAATCCGGCAGTGTAACACCCGCGGGAATTCCGTTCGCGCCCGGGAATGTGCCAAAATAGTTATCGAACGAACGGTTCTCTTGAATAATAAAAATGAAGTGCTCGATTGGAATATTTGTCTGGCCACTGACGCGACTCATCGCGGCTAGGAGTCCAAGGCCGAGAAGCATCCAGCGCTTTCGCAACAACGCGCTCAGATTCGTTTGCATCGTAAGCGTCATCTCAGAATTGGGGGCACTTTTCAAGACACAAAATGCTCAGGCAATTGTCGCGTGGCTACGACGTGACCGGCGGACAATACACGGTCACTAATTATCTCGCCCACGAACGATTTAGCTATCGCTCAATTACTCAGCTTGCGTTTTCAGGCAAGGACTACCTTAAAGTTTCACTCTAACCTTCGTATTAGGGTGACGAAAAGTTTTCGTAAAGAGTAGTTAACTTTCTCTGCAATTAGGCTACCATCGGGCATCTAACCCAAGGAGGAGAGTTGGATTCGAAGGGATGCGTGGATTCCGCTTACGCGAGCGTCTGCTATCTCGGAAGCAGCGGGAGGAAGTTCCCACAGAACAGGATGAGCTGTGGCGACTCTTGCAAACTGCAATCTCAAAAACGCTTAGTTGATACCCATGTTAATAACGATGGCGCAATCTAACATACTAACATGTCTGCCGCTCGAGGGACGATCGGTATTACGGTCCATCGCGCCGATGAAGAAAATCTTACTAGGGTTATTGCTAACAAACCTAGTAGTTATAGCCACTCCGTTTACAACAAACGCCCAACAAAGCAGCTTACCAATCAGCCATTTCATCATTATCATTCAGGAGAATCATTCCTTCGACAACTATTTTGGAACCTTTCCCGGCGCAAACGGAATACCGGCGGGGACGCGACTAGCGTGGTATCCAGGTGGACCGCTCACAGAGCAGCCATTCTTGCTGCCGAACAACCAAAACCTTCCGCATGATCTCGAGCACAAGTGGGAAGCGGCTCATACGGTCTACGATAACGGCGCGATGGACGGATTCTTATGGTCCGCATATCCAGAGGGCTGGAAATACTATGGGGGAGGAATTACGGCGCCGCGACCTGATCCTGCGCTGGTCAAATTTGTCCGGCTGCATCCGTCGCAGAGTGGAACTGCTCCTGAGGAAAGCGCGTCCACGGCGAGCGAGGAACAACTTTCTGTCAATGGATTTGCCGACGACGAAGATCCCGATGACTCAACGGACCAGTCTGCTGACGGAGAAGCGGATGTACGGCCAAGTAAGCCACCACACCCGCCCGGCTGGGCTCGATATGCGTTCAGTTACGTGGATGACAGTGTAATTCCAAACTACTGGCAGTACGCAAAGTCTTTTACGTTGTGCGACGCATTCTTCTCCTCGCTTGCAGGACCAAGCGCACCGAATCATGTTTACGCAATAGCGGCTCAGTCGGGCGGTATGACTGACAATTACGACAATCGCAGCTACAACCACCTGCCTGGTAAAGGGAGGGTGATTGCGGAGTACAGTTTTCCGTCTATAATCGAACTTCTCGGGGCGCATAATGTTAGCTGGAAATGCTATGTCGGTGGAAAAAAAGGACCTCAACACGAAGGGGTCTGGAATCCGATGCCGGGTTTCTACAAATATGCCCGTCGAGAAGGTTACGGCTCCTACCTGACAAAGAACCTCGTTCCAACCCAAAGGTTTTTCTCCGATCTTCGGCATGGCAGGCTACCGAATGTCTGCTGGCTCACACCGAGTGCTCTTGAGAGCGAGCATCCGCCGGAAAACATCCAGACGGGAATGTGGTATGTAACCGGCCTTATTAACGCAGTGATGCAAAGCTCCTACTGGAACAGTTGTGCGATTGTGGTGATGTGGGATGACTACGGCGGTTTCTACGATCATGTACAACCAGTGCAGATAGACGAGTATGGGTATGGCTTCAGGGTACCGGCGCTGGTTATCTCACCTTATTCCCGCGGCGGAACGGTTATCCATACAACGTATGACTTGACATCGCCGTTAAAGCTGGTCGAGACCGCTTTCGGTCTCACCTCGCTCACGAGTCGCGACGCATCCGCGAATAGCATGCTGGATTGTTTTGATTTTAGCCAAAGTCCATTGCCACCCTTAATCATCAATAAATAGTTCGCGGTGTCTCGAATGACCATGGAGGGGTCGCTTAATCGCGCGCCCCGGGCAATCATAGCATAGTTTCTTCCTCGATCGAGAAACATACCCAATTCTGCGAACAGTGGATCGCGAGGATCCGACGTGGCCAACGCCTGAGCGAAGAGATCCGCGAACAGAAGGCTATGTCGGACAGGCGGCGATCCTGCCACGAGCCGCAGCCGCCGGACGAGCTCGAGTGCTCGTCGGCGCGACCGAACTCACCCAAGTTCGACCCTAATGCGCTTCGCGATCGGAGCTTTAAAAGCTTAAACTCTGGGGTGTGACCGGTTAAAGATTGATTTGCCGGGGGTTCTATTCTTCGATGCCGGGATCGCGAATCATCCGATATGAAGCGAACCGCACGGATAGAGTTTTTCTTAGGAATGTCGCTCTGGACCTTGTTGCCCGGTTCGGGAATCGCCGAATCGGGCTCGTCGGGTTCGGCACCGCTAAAGCTTGAAGCCAGAGGGATTTACTGCCTGACACAGGCCGAAGGGATTCAGCACGTCGATCTGGCGAGTTTAAATTGCTGGGACAACCCTAATATCGTTGGCGTTGCCATAAGAGTCACTTGGGCTGTGATGGAGCCGTCAGCGGATCAATTTGATTGGTCCTATCTCCAGGAAGCATTGAGGCTCGCAAGGTCGAAGAAAAAATTTATCGCTATCAGCGTCGTTGCAGGCATCCGTAGTCCGGATTGGGTCTTTGGTTCCGCGACGATATTGCGATTGACCGGCAAAGCCGCGAGACACCGCGACACGGTGCCGGCTCCATGGGATCCGAACTATTTAAGCGCCTGGAAGACGTTCGTACAGGCCTTTGGCGCACGCTACGATGGAAACTCGCTTATCAGTTATGTCACCGCCACTGGACTCGGACGGGGAGAGGAATGCCATCTGCTCGACGATCCGAACGACACTGGGCAGTTCGACGCAAATCGGTGGCTGGGGGCGGCGAAGCAGATCGTTAATTGCTATAACTCCGCGTTTAAAATAACTCCCTGGGTATTGGCTTGGGGACAACCCGCTTTGCATCAAAATCAATTGATGGCCGATTTATACACGGAGTCCGGCGGTTTCGGATTCAAGGCAGACAACCTTTTTGTTTTTTTCCCAAATCCCGGGGTTTCCCCTGGTCGGTTGGCGCTTCGCATGAGCAGGAGTCATCCAGTTGTGTTTCAGGCGCTACGGCCGGCCCATGACCCATATACACTCGCTGCGGTGCTCGAGAACGGCCGGAGAATAGGAATGCAGGCCTTCGAATGTTATCAGAACGACGTGAGCGACCCCGCGTGCCAAGCTGTCCTGGCTGCCGCTAATCGAGCGATGGGTGGACGCTGACACATTGCTGAATAAAGTTGGGCACGTTCACCGTTTGGCACCGCCGGGCGGCCACCGGGCTCGGCTTGTTTGGCGCCCAACGCGTGATCAGGTGTTGATGGTTCCGACGACCGGCGGGGCGCCGCGGAGGCCGCATGGTCGTGGCGTTTTCCGCGGAATCAAATTTCAATGTTGCTCTTGCCTTTGGAGGCGCCTAATCGGCAGGATGTAGGGTAACGACTCGATTACGCTGATATGAGTGATATTGAAACGTCGATTGCTAATGCGTATCAGGGCGCCTTGACCGCGCTACAGGGTTTTTTAAGCAGCGCCGATGCCTTGCCGAAGACCAAGGAAGCGATTTCTCTGATATCGCAGGCGCTGTCCATTGGGGGAAAGATAATTGTGTGCGGCAATGGTGGAAGCGCGTGTGATGCCATGCATTTTTGCGAGGAGCTTACAGGTAGATTTCGGGATGATCGGAAGCCGCTACCGGCAATTGCATTGACAGATAGCGCTCACTTGACCGCGGTCGGCAACGACTACGGCTTCAGCGAAGTTTTTTCGCGCGGTGTACAGGCACACGGAAAGAAGGATGACGTCCTAATTGGACTATCCACAAGCGGGAATTCGGAGAACGTGGTCAGAGCCGTGGCAGCCGCGAAGGAAATCGGTATGAAGGTCATTTTGTTGCTAGGAAGAAGCGGCGGAAAGTTGCGTAACGCTGGGGACCTAAATTTTGTGATAGGCGGTTCAACATCGGATCGCATCCAGGAAGTTCACATGACGATTCTCCACGTCATGATTGAGGGGATGGAGCGAATCATTTTCCCCTCAAACTACGAAGGCTAAATAACCCGGGGTAACATCGAAACCGTTTCTTCACGATTGCTCTCGAATTTGGTTTCGTCTTCTAGATGCAGTTGACCACTTGATGGCAACCGTTCGGTAACCGGCGTCAACGGTCCAGCCTGCGTCGGACTAAGAGCCCATTTTCATACCCCGAGCCCAAGAACAAATCTGAGACTCGAGCGGGTCTCTTTGGTGAGTTTCCGTGACTTTAGCTGGTGTCTCTGCTATGTTTTTATGAACTTTCCATAATTACCAGGTTCTCCCTATTCTATCGCCGGGGCAATAGCGCAAGGCACCGAGTGATCGGGATCAGGAAAACCGGCGAAAAATGAAAAACCGATTACTGATCATCAGCGCCGTTGCATGGGCTTCGGTCGCACTTGGGAGCGTCAAGAATCTTCCATACGGGATCTTTTGGTTGCCTGCTGTGGCAACTTCCGCCAGCCAGGACCCGAATGACTGGCGAGTATGGACGAACCCACATGTCACTGGCGTGGTCGCCCGTGTGAGCTGGGCATACTTGGAGCCAAGCGAAGGCCAATATAATTGGACCTACTTAGACGACATCCAAGCGTTGGCGCAGAAGACGGGTGCATTATGGGAGATCGAAATTGCGTCCGGTGCAAAAGACGGGTCTAATGCTTCCTTTTATCCATCTTGGGTGGTTGCGGACGGTGCCAAGACCGTAACGCTCCATGGCAATCGCGGGACCCTCGCGACGATCTGTGTGCCCTGGGACCCAGTTTTTCAAGCCAAATGGCAGGCTCTTATCCAAGCGGTGGGGGCCCGATACGACGCAGTCGAGAATTTACGGGCGGTGCAGATGACCGGCGTGGGTCGGGACGGGGAATGCTATTTCTGCTCAAATAACCCAAAATACATCAGCGACTGGGAATGGGTCTTATCACAGACACCCAACGGGACGGTCGAAGAAGGAGAACAGCTGTGGGAAAACGCTGCCGGAACAATTGCCGGTTTTTATGCCAATGCGTTTCCCCAAACGCCATTCCTGTATTCGACGGGATCACCTCTCCCTAGATCCGCTGACCGCAAGAACGTTGCCATGTCAACGGTTGTTGCCTCTCTCAGTGCCGCCTACAACGTAGGACACCTCTGGCGCTTTGGCACAAGATCATCCGGATACCATTACAATGGTCCAATCGATCCGTGGGGCGCGAGATACGGCATCTTCTTTCAGGGATACCAACAAAGTGCTCCTGAAAAGAGCGGCGCTGCTGCCGCGGCATTGCAGGTTAATACATCGCCCTACAACGGTCTTTGGTTCGAGGTGTACGCAAATGATTGCATGATCACATCGAATTTCTCTGCGTTTGATACTTTCAATTCCACGACGGCAGCGACCGTCGGAACAAACCCATATCAGTAGGGCAGCGGCGAAATCTAGGTTCGTGTTCCCACCGGCTGCGCTGTTGAAACTCGTGAAAGCTCGCCGGCTACTGCGCTTCTAATGCGACGCGATTCATAATGTTATCCGCTTGAGAAAAAGCGGCTTCATGCAGCTCCCCTTCAGGCGCTGTCTCGGAGAAAGCAATATGGATGATGGTATTGGCCAAAAAAGGATGGATTATCGTCAGTCCACGCTCCCTCGTAATGATGGCTTTCTTGAATTTGCGGCTGAGCTTCAAGTCCTGGAGCTCGCACGCGTAACGGATGGCTGCTTGTCCTGAACGAGTGGTACGCTCTTCTCTATAATCAATAACGACAGCTTGATCATGGCGAAACCGCTGTCCAAGCGCTCCGGCTAAGCTGCCGGTTGCCGGTAGTTTTATCAGCTCAACCTGAAAACGCATGGTATGCTCCGGATCGACGAAATCCCGGTGAAACAGGGCACGCCTTTTGGATTGTTCGCACCGATAAAGAAACCAGCAGTCTGGGAGCTGCAGAACAGAAAATGCCGGCCACTCCATTTTGGTTTGCATTTCAAGTCCCATCACTCGTTCGGCGGCCAAAAGAGTCGTCTGGCCGGCAAACGTTAATAGCAGAAAGATCGGTAACCGATAGAGGCGCAAATCCATGCTAGACGGATAAATGACTTAATCTCTACAGAAAAGTCAAAAGCCCGGACTATGGACTAATCCGGAAAGCAGTACCGTTGCCGGCCGAGCCGCCAAAATTCGTGGTGCCGTAAAGATTGTTGTCTGATCCTAGGGTTAGCCCGGCCTCCGGAGATTTACCATCATTCGCGATGGTCCCGTCAGCGAAATTATGCAGGACGGTGTAGGACGTTCCGTCAGTGCTGAGTTCATAGACGGTTCCGAAGCGCCTCTTTCCGCCGAAAATAGTCGTCCCATAAAGGTTCCCGTTCGGTCCCAGAACAACGTCATTAGGCCAGCTTCCATCGGTCCCGTGCCCAAACTGATGCAGTATGGTTACTTGAAATGTCGATGACATCTTAAATATGTATCCGCCGCGGTAGGTGCCGCCATCGATAGTCGATCCGTAAAAATTGCCGTTCTTGTCCTGGATCAGCGGAGAGTCACAATAGTCAGTTGCACCGGGAAAGTGATAAACAAACGTCACCTGCCCAGCCGGAGTCATCTGAAAAATGGTACCGCCACCCGGTGTAGTGCCGATCTCTGTCGTTCCATAATAGTTGCCATCTTGCGCCAGAAGCAATCCAGCTGCAGGCGAAATTCCCAAAGATGAATACGAAAACGTGTACACAACGCTGAACGCATAAGGAGGAGTCGGATTGATTTTATAGATCGTGCCATAGCCACCGCTGCCGCCTCCATAACAGGTTCCGTAAAGATTCCCGTCAGAGCCCAGAATCAGGCTCCCTCTTGGACCCCCGCCGTCGGCAGGGGTAAATTGATGCCACATTGACATTTCGCCCGACAGGTTGGTTGCAGCCAGTAACGGTCCTGTATTCTGGAACGCGGTTATAATCGGCGCGATAAGCTCTCCCTTGTAGTAGAGCAGCTTAGCGGAGAAACTTTTCTGCGATGTGACACGGAAATGATGGATGGTCGTCAGGACACCGTTGGGAGTGAGTTGGTAGGTGGTCCCACCCAAACCGGCCGTGTTATGAGCCGCTGTACCGTAAAAATTTCCATCAGGCGCCTGTATCAGGCCAGTGTTGGGAACGGTCCCGCTATTTGATGCCGTTCCATTTCCAAAATTATGTATGATCGTCAATTGGGCATCGCTAGCGTACAAGCCGAGATAGGATGAGAGCCCAAAAGCCGTGACCAAAACCAACGGCCGTAACGACGTTCTCAACGAGTTTCTGCGAGCAAAAGCGTCCCTAGTGAAACCGGACACAATCCGCAGGCCAACGCGGTGTTTCATTTACCCACTAGGCTCCCAAAGTCAAAGGATGTGGTCAACCCCAAAACCGGCGCGGGCGGCTGGGCCCGAGGACTCAATGCGTCGGTTTTCCGTTCATATTCGTAACCCTGCAGATCTTGTTGTGCCTGGCACCGGTCAACGGTAAGGTATCCGGGTAAGGAATCTGGACTCAGGTAAGGAAAATGCCAGTTTCAAAAATTACCAGCAAAGGACAAACAACCATACCCGGTGAAATTAGGCGGCTTCTCAAATTGAAAGCGGGTGACCGCATTGAATTTGTCGTAGAAGCAGATGGGAAAGTGGTTTTGTTGCCCGCCACCGTCCACGCAAGCGAATTAGACGGCCTGCTTGCTCCGGCTCCGCGTCGCGTATCGCTCAATGAGATGGATGGGGCCATTCGCAAGCGCGCGGGGCGATCATGACCGGCATCGATACTAATGTTTTGGTCAGATACCTTGTAAGGGACGATCCTGAACAAGCTAGGAAAGCTGCCCGTTTCATAAAGAGCCAGTGTTCGACCGACGATCCGGGTCTGATCAACCGGATTGTGCTCTGTGAGCTCGTTTGGGTGCTGGAGACAGCCTATGAATACCCGCGCCAAGCTGTCACCCTTGCGCTTGAAAAGATTCTTCGAACCGCACAATTTATTATCGAAGATCACAGCGAGGCTTGGCTGGCCTTTCGCGAATATCAACAGGGGGCGGACTTTGCTGATGCGTTTGTCGGTGCTATCAATCAACGACTTGGTTGCGCATTGACGGTCACATTCGACAAGAAGGCAAGTCGACGCCCGGGATTTAGGGTTCTGTAGACAGCGGCTTAAGTGTTCCGCAGCTGGATATCCTTCTTGAGAGATTGAGTTATGAGTTCGGGGTTCGCTGTTTACCGGCGGTCGCCTTACGCGGCGGCTTTTCGTCCTCGGTTCGTCCGTTGACGCTGTCCTGCTTCGCTGTAACAATATCAGCGGTTTGCTTTGGTAAACTGGAGAAAATGCGATTCGAAAGACATTCCGTTTTGGCTTTTTTTTCGTCGGCTTTAGTTGCGATGGTTGCGGTATGCAACGCCGGTGCGGCTCTAGTTTTCCAGGATCGGCATGCTGGCGCCAATGGCGAGGAGACCATCTATCGGTTTGAGGCTACCGCTGCCTCGACAACCGCACCGATCGAGCAATCAAAGGCGGTCAAAGTGGCAGCGGTCTGGGCAGCTCAATATTACGACATTGATAACCTGACCGTAGCTAACGCCCAAGAGCGATCAATGCCGTTCCATTTCTGGTTGATTGCGTTCACTGCGCCGGGCCAATCGAAAAGCGGGGCGTATTATTCGATTGTACTTCCGGACGGCGCCGTGGTTGAGCCAAAGGTTTCTCGTCAGAATCTGACTGCAAGCGCCAATCCGATCGATGTCACTAAAGACACCGAACTCAGAGCGCCGGTTAAGGGTTTGGAGGTTCACGGAGAAATCGTTTTTGAATACGGCTGGGGAAAGGGCTTGAGATGCTATGGCCCTTACGCTCCTAACCCGGCGTGGGACACACCTCCGATTGCTCACCCAGCGCCGTGACGAAGAGAATTTCACCACAAAGGCACAAAGGACACGAAGATTCTGAGCCGATCTGAAAAAGCGAGTGTGGATAGATTTCCGAAGATTTAAGATCCACAGATTTCGCAGATTACCTTTTTCAGGTCGATTACTACCAAGCGGCAAAAGACTTGACGATGGCGGAACGGTCCCGGACGGGACTTGAAAGCTAGAGCTGATATGGAACTCGGATGCCGGGGTCGTTTGAATCGAAGTCTTTAGAATTTCGAGTTACCAGTAATGCGTTGTTGATTTGCGCCGAAGCCCAAACGATCGCGTCAGGAAGCTTGATTTTGTACTTTTGACGCAATCTGATCGCTGCCCGAGCGACGTTTTCGTCTAACTCAATTATCTGAAACTGGCGGAGAAAACTGTCTCGAATTTGACTCTGGGCAGGGGTTAGCGCACCGATCAGTACTTCCATCCAAACGATTCGGCTGATGAGCACCTCTTGGATATCGTCTAAAGGTCAAGCTGGGTAAATTCGTGACGATATGATGCGACCACAAGATGAAATCTGTGTAGTCCCTGTATCTGCTGATCTTAATCTCGTTTTTTGAGTTTAGTGCGCGTGGGTGCGCTCGTAGATCAGATCGAGGGGCAACCGGCAGCCGATTTCCGGTAGCTCTAAAATCGCGCTCTTTTCCAAAAACTCGTTTGACCACGAAGACGCTGTCCGACGGTAAACCGTTATGAACCGATGGAATTGATCCACGAGGACGTAAACTTGGAGCGACGTGATCGCCTGGTAGTTTCCGAGCTTTTCTGCACGGTCGATCCGTTCGGTCTGCGGAGAAAGTACTTCAAACACGATGCGAGGTTCGTCAGCAAATAAAGAATCACCGCGGGCATTAGAACAATCTACGGTGACATCTGGATAATAATAGAATCTGGAACCCATCGATTCTATTCGCACCTTGACATCCGAGGAGAAAGCTTCACACGGATGGCCCCGCAGCTGGTTGCCGAGCTCGCGCAATATATTTACGGCGATCCGGTCGTGATCGACGCTGGTTCCGGCCATGGCGTGAACAACGCCAGCCAAGTACTCGTGTTTGATCTCGCTCAAGCGTTCAGCGGTGAGGTAGTCCTCCGGAGAAACTAGGTATCCCGCCGCTGCGAGGTCGCTCATTTGCGACAGGCTAACTCCAGCAATGGGCTCCTGCAAGTTTTGGAGTTCCCGGTTTACAGGGCTCATCGATTGGCCGAGAACGTTGACAGCGGTGCGATTCACTCCAAGAATGTGCGCTTTGACATCATGATGGCTACCAGCTATCATCATGATGAAATGCGGACCACGATTTCGATCGATGAAGCGCTGCTTCAGCAGGCGAGGCGCGTCGCTCTGGATCGAGGCGTTTCATTTAATGAGCTCGTCATCATCGCTTTGCGCGTCGAATTGAACCTGAGTAAGCCCAAACCCAGGCAGAAGATCGCGCTTCCCACCTTCCGCGGAAACGGCCTCCGTCCCGGAGTTGACTTGGACAACAGCGCCGCCCTCGAAGAGATCATGAATGAAGCTCCTGGACGTTAATGTTTTAGTTTACGCGCATCGCGAGGACGCTCCTGATCATAGCGATTATCGCATTTGGCTCGAACAGCTTGCTAACGGAGGTGAAGCGTTCGCGGTCCCTGACTTGGTGTTGAGCGGATTTCAGCGTGTCGTAACTCATACCAGAATCTTCGATCCGCCGACGGATCTTAGGGCGGCGCTACGGTTTGTCCAAACGCTTCGCGAATCCGCAAATCATGTCGTGATTGGCCCAGGTCCCGGCCATTGGTCGATCTTCACGAGGCTGGTCCGAGAATCGAACTGCCGCGGGAACCTGATTCCGGACGCATTTTTGGCCGCGCTCGCAATAGAGTCGGGCAACACGTGGATCACAACCGACCGCGGATATGGCAGGTTTAGAGACTTGAATTGGCGCCATCCCCTGGATGCCCCATAGCGGATGCATCGCAGTTCAATTTTCTAGTTTGCGTTTGCTTCGTTCAGCTCGGGCGGTTTCGGTTCTTTGTGCCCTCTGTGTCGGGCCGACGTAGCTAACTTGTCCGACGTAGCTAAAGGGGGGAGATGGGGCGAAGTCGGAAGGGGCGATGGGGCTAAGTCTGCTTTGTGGTGAAGTATTCTCGGTATCGTTGGCAGGTACCCCGTGGTATCTGCGGGTTAAGAAAATAAACCCACGCCCTTAGTTGGGGGTTCACGAGCAAAACTTGGGTCCGGATAAACAATGATGCTCGAAGGTTGCTGGGGTCGAATCCTTCATATCGATCCAGGTCAGTCCAAACGCTCGGATCGACAATCCGGAAAAGCTCAACCTGCACGATTCCTCGATCCTGAATCAACGCCGGATACGTGCGCTGCCAAAAGAGACGACCTCCGATCGACCCATAACCGAACAATTGGAGCCGGGCGACGGCGACGGGCAACTTATTGAAGATAGAGCGCCGCCGAAGAGTCCCGTATGCTGCCAGGAGATCGCAGGGGACATCGTCGGTCGTCATGTGGACGGTCCCAGCGCTCAGGGGGATCAGTGATCAGTAAGACAGTAATCAGTATTCAGAGGAATCATCACTGATTACTGGTTACTGATTACTGGTTACTGATTACTAAGGCAGACCGATTCCCAGCGCCATGCGGGTCAAAAAAGCGGCGCCGCAGCAATCGCCGGCCGGCCTGGCCGGTTGTTGGTATTGGTATTTAGCGTGTTCTGCTGTTGAGGAGCGCCATTCTGCTGTTGGGGAGCGCCATTTGATTGTTGTTGATCGACTGGCGGAGCTGTTGGGGAGGCGGAGTCATTCGGTGCCTCCTTCGGCGCGTCTTTCGGGTGAGCTGGATGATGATGAGTGACGTGCGGCTGCGGTTGCGGCCGTGAAAAAAAATTCCTGAGCGCGTCAAATGGACCTGCACTTGCCGGTTGCGCCAGCATACCCGCTGTTAGTAGGAGGATCACAGCAACCGCGAATGGACGCGAATGTACACGAATAGATCGGATACTGATGCGCGTTAATTTGTGTCCGGGTGGGGCCAGCTCGCTAGCATTGCTCTTCTGCGTCAATCTGCGTCCATCTGCGGTTGAACCCTTTTCATTCGCGTTCATTCGTGTCTATTCGCGGTTAAATCTCTGTGTTCTCCGTGTTCTCTGTGTCCATGGCCGACGTAGCTAAAGGGGGAGATGGGGCGAAGTCTGCTCTGTGGTGAAACTATTTCCTAGCCGGATGGCACGACTATGACCTCGCCAGCCTCATTGGCCTCAAGTGCAACCTCGCGCGCCCCTTGGTCTTTGGCCTGTAACAATTGGTTAGCCAGCATTTCATCGAGGATCCGTTCCAGCTCACGGATGCCGAAACGGCTTACTTTTTCATTTGCTGCCAGTGCCTGCAGCAATAGCTCGGGCGCTACAAAATGCACTTTTAGCCGGTATTGCTCGGCTAACTTCGCGATCTTTAGTAGAGCGATCTCTGCGATGATCATACCGCTCAAAGGTTGGAAGACATAGACCCGATCGATCCGCCCCACAATTTCCGGGCGAAAGACTTTCGATTCAGCCAGGTAGGTCTTAATCGAATTTACCATGTCATGGTAATCAGTTACTTCCCGCTGGATCTGTCCAATCTGCTCGGCATGCGCATTACTGGTTAGAACAATTATGGTTTGCGAAAAGTCGACTGCTTTACCGCTTCCTTGTTCGGTTAGACGTGCTTCTCCCATCAGCTGCAGGAATAGATCGAACACCGGCGGGTAAGCTTTTTCGATTTCATCGAAAAGGATCAAACGTCGTGGGCTAGCCATTACCGGACGGGTAAGCTGTCCTCCTTGTTCCGAAGACACGTAACCTGCGGGTACCCCAATTAGGCGGTCTTTGGAGTGAGCTCCGTTCAATTCGGAGCAATCGAAGCGGAGCATGGACTTCTCCTCTTTGAACAGGAAAGTCGCGATCGCCTTGGCTAATTCGGTTTTACCCGTGCCAGTCGGTCCGAGAAACAGCAGATTAGCAATTGGGCGAGTTTTTTGTTGTTTAGCGGCCTGAAGACGAAGCAACCTGGCGACATCTTTCAGAATGGTGTCCTGACCTTTGACCCGCGCCTGGAGATGTTCCAGTAACGCCGGTTCGTCGATCCTCATGGTCTTGCCGTCATCATCCTGATTTTCGAGCAGCCGCTTAAGCTGCTCCCAATCTGTCATGCCTCGGATGTCAGCCATTGCTCGTACTTCTATTTCACCACAGAGAGACGGAGAACACAAAGATTAACCGCGAATGCACACGAATGGACCCGAATAAAGGTGGTTCCAACCAGCCCTTGCCTCGTCTGGCGGCTGATAATGCCTTTCATTGTTGTTCATTCGCGGCTAACGAAACCCGAACAGAAGAGACCGGATCTTTGAAGGTCTGATTCGGCTGATCGGTAAAAGTAGTGGTGGTAAGGCCGACATAGCCGCGACGTATCGCCGACACGCCGTAAGTCCGGTTGGATCCCACGGTGCAGTTTTCCAGGGTGACCATCCCGTTTTCATCGGCCTGGGCGCCGATGTCATTCTGTTCCAATGTGCAACCGACGAGCGCGATTTTTGCCCGATCTCTGCCTAGCACTCCGGTGCTCTGGAAGCTTAGAAACTGACATTGCTGCGCGTGCGCCTGTGAGTTCGCGGCCACCGCTTCTAACCCGTTTCCTTTTCCGGCTTTGACCTCGCATCCGGCCATTTCGAGGGTCGACCCGGTATCGACATAGATGGAGCTATCCCAAGCGTCGCCGTCGATGTGACAATTGAACATCTTCAGGTAGCTCGCACGGGTCAGCCGCGCCGCCTGTCCCGTTTGACCGGATAGCGTGACGTTTTCGAGCTCTGCGTACCCGCCCTTTGTCTGGTTGGTTTCGCTGACGCCTAAGTCAATGCCGTATTGGCCTCCCTGAATAGTGGTGTCTTTCAAACTTGCGTGTGCCTGATCCGCAACCAAGACACCGGCGAATTGGATATCCGTGAAAGTCGTGTTCGTCACGGTCGCCACTGAACCCTGACCCAGAGCCAAGAGATTTGCGAAATTTGCCGGCAAATCCCCGCCTTTCGGGATTTGGCCGCCGCTTTCGAATTTACATCCCTCGACTACCATTTGAGCCCCGTTAGAAACGAGCACTGCTCTCGGATTGGAAACGAACTCGCAGGCGCTTAATCTGAGCTTTCCAGAGGCGCTGGCCGCAACAATATACTTCCAGTAGCCTTCGCGATTCTTCTCGAAACGGCAGTTTGTCAGTGTCATCGTCCCTTGGGCACTTGCGATTGCTGTCGTATTTTCCGTGAAGGTACAGCGATTCACCTCGGAGGAACCGGTACCGGCCTGAAGAATCAGAAAGGCGTCTTTAGAGTCGGTAATATTGTTTTGGAACTTACAGTCGTTTATGACCACGGAACCCGCTTCGACACAATCGACGCATCCTAAGTTCTCTTCGAAATTACAACGCTCGATGGTGGCCTTCGCGTTTCCTTTTACATAGCAACCGTATCCCTTGCCTAACGTCCGCAACGAGCTGTCCTGCAAGGTCAGTTGCGCATTGTCGGAGCTGCCAACGCAATTGCTTCCTCGAGAGACGAGGTTGCAGTTATTGATCTGTACAACGGATTGTAAACTGACTGAGACCAGGACGGATCCGCCTTCAGACGTTTCGCTGAAATCCAGATTCTGAAATGTCACTTGGCCGCCGGTGATCGCGCAACCAGTTCCCCCGGAATAGCGGATCGAGGCTCGCGCACCCGTCTTTTGGTCCGTGTCGCCGGTGATGACCACTGACTTGGCTAAGGTCAAGGGCCCGTTATAACTGCCGGCTCTCAGCTCCACGGTATCGCCGTCCTCAAGGCTATTTATAATTTGGCTAAAGTCCTTGGCGTCGGAGTCTCCGGCTCCGGTAGAGTCGAGCACCCATTGCCTACCATGCTTCGGCTTGCTGACGACGCGCTGTGGCTGCGGAGTTACCTGGTTCCCGGCTTGGTTGCTGTTCTGACTCTGATTGGTGGTGCTACTCGAACCAAATTTGCCGGTGAAAACGTCAACCATCGTCGCACCCAACGCCACTAATCCCACCAGCGAGCTGACAATGAACCACTGGTTTCTGACTAACACTCGGAAATCAAGTCCTTTCACTAGATCGACGCCCTCGGTTCTTCCAGAACAGGTTGGATCAACAACTCGTTATTCGGGCCGGCCTCGAGCCGAACTTTACTGAAACCGGCAGTGCGGGCCTGCACGATGGCGGAGTTAGTTGTTTGTTTGAGATAATTTTCGAGCTGACGAACACCGTACTGTTTGAACTCAACATTCTTAGCGACCGTATCCAGCAGGATCTCAGGCGAAGTGTAGGTCAACTCAATCCCATAATCCCTCCAGTAGCGAGCCAGCTGCAGGCAAGCGACTTCGGCGACATGGTAGGGAGAAAGCTCGTCCATAAGAATGATATGGGCCCAACGCGCGAGAAAGGCTCGGTCGAAGCCGGCATTGTCGACCAGCGCATCCCGACTCTGGCCAAGCCACAGCGCTTGATCTTTCGTAGGGTTGATCTGTTGGCGCAGTTTTCGCAGTGTGTCGACGCCGGCGTTACTGGTCCCAAAGAAGACGCACTGGCTGAAGTCCACCTCTTTACCGCTGCTTTTCTCGCGGCAAGTAGCGGCGTCCAAGATGTCGAACAGGCAATGATGCAAATCAGGGTGCGCTTTCTCTAACTCATCCAAAATGACGACCCGTCTTGGATTAACCAAGACCGGTCTGGTAAGAGAGCCTCCCACCTCGTATCCCGGCATTCCCGGTGGAGGACCGAGCAGCGTCTGCACATCATTAGGGGTCTTATACTGATTCATCCGCAGAATTACTGGTTCGCTGTCGGGGTATAAAGCCTGGGCAAGAAGCTGTGGCAGGAAGGTTTTACCGGTACCGGTCGGACCTACTAACAAGAAGGATCCTAAGAGCTGTCCCGGCTGTGCGATGGCAACCTGGCTACGCAGACTTGAGATCACGATCTCGATCGCTTCGTCCTGACCTCGAACATTTGCCTTTAACCACTGTTCGGTTTGGCCAAAATCAATTGTCCCTAACTTAGAAAAGTTCTCTTCTCTGGCCCGAGAGGAAGTATGAAGGCCGGCGTTCGTCTGGCGAATAGCCACGAAGACCACACCCCCGATTGCCAGGAGAAGAAGAACCGGGGAAAACCAGGGACTGACCGTGTTCAGCGCAATTACGGCGCCGGCCAGCGTGACGATCAACCCGACTAGCATGGCAGGCGCCAGAGGCTGTTCAGAGCTGCGATCGAACCAGGAATGCATCGGGGAACTCATTCTATTTTGCCCTAAACCTCACCGGCGCTGCATCTCTAGATCAGCCTGGTTACCGGCGGCTAGGGGAGGAGTGTGAAGCACATTGCCGTCACTAGCCGGGACGAAGCAGGTCACCGTTCCGTAAGCGCCGGCCGAATCGACTAGGAAGTGAAAGTGAGTAACAGATTTCCGGCTGACCGGAATAATGGCGGTTTGTTTATGTTCCTCGGTCAGCACGTCGCTAAGGGCTAGCTGGCCGTCAATCGTTGCGGAGACGTGAATCATGACACCGCTGGCCTTGGTCGAATCAAACAGCTGTTTCCGTGTAAGGTCTGCCTCACCATTCTTTATCTTGTCTAGTACCTGTTGGCTGGTGCTCCGGAGATAGGGAGGAATTTCCCCCCGTTGAAGCGAGGCTCGTGCCTGTTGAGTGAGTTGTTGATCAATGTCGCTGTCCGACAACATTAAAACCTGGGACGAACTTGTGCCCCCTGCATGTTGCCACGCATAGTAGCCGCCTCCGGCTATGCCGACAAAGGCGACCGCGGCCAGCAAATAGATAAGCACGGATTTTCGCCAGTTCTTTCGCACCGGATGACCGTTTTGCGGTTCATCTGAACCTCCAGACCCGGCTGTTTCCATCGGGAGGTAAGCTCGCCCCGAGCGCGAACCGCGCCGGTCGGATTGATCCTGGCCAATCTTTGGGGTCAAGCGTTTTACCGCTTTTTGATCACCCTGGGTCGTATCAGATCCAGGGACGGTTGACCTTCGGGTCGCGGGATCGGATCTCTGTGGTACGGGTTCCATAATAGGTATTGGTGTCGTTAGCTTCGGCCTCCCGGAATTACTCCATACCCTAGAGAGTAGAAATCGCCGTCGAGTGTACCAACAATTTGCTAAATGTCGATGCGCTAGGTGCCGTAATCTGAGCGTGGTTGCCTTGGAATGCGGATGTTGCGAAGCCCAACGATGCCGCTCCTACGGAGCTCGTGCTCACTATGGACCGATTGCTATAAATATTTCGCTCCTCCGGAGCAGGGCTTTGCGCTTCGCGGCTCCGGAGGAGCCAAATCTTTATAGCAATCGGCGTTAAAAATGGGACCAAGCTCCGTAGGAGCGGTATATCCAAGAAGCGGCCAGCATCTACAATAGGAAGAGGGGTTTCAGCGCTGGAAAATGGGAAGATGATTTTTGAATCTATCTTCCTGGGCGCGCCCAACGATGCCGCTCCTACGGAGCTCATGCTCACTATGGACCGATTGCTATAAATATTTCGCTCCTACGGAGCTGCAAAGCGAGATCCCTGCTCCGGAGGAGCGCAATCTTTATAGCAACAGGGGTTAAAAATGGGGCCAAGCTCCGTAGGAGCGGTATATCGAGGAAGCGGAGGCATCTAGAATAAGAAGAGGGGTTTCAGCGCTGGAAAATGCGAAGATGATTTTGAATCTATCGTCCTGGGCGCGCCCAACGATGCCGCTCCTACGGAGCTCGTGCTCATTA
>JAFAIO010000085.1 GCA_019236675.1 Verrucomicrobiota bacterium | reverse complement strand
AAAGAGGATGGGTGGCGCGGCTACCCCTTTCGGCCTCGCAAGCGAGGCAGCGCTCCACGTACGCCTTATTCGTGTCCATTCGCGTCCATTCGCGGTTAAGTTTCATCCCGGGTTGAGTCTTCGCGGTCTGGAATGATCAACACAATCAGGATTATCCCAATGCAGGTGAACATGCGGAAGGCGGCGTCTTGACCGTTCCAGATCTTCGATTGCCACATTAAGAACCATTCGCCGCCGACAGAGATAAAAGCGACAAACCATTGTAAGAGGCTAATGGTCAGGCCGGCGATGGCCATATTCTTGGCGCCATTAAAAGCCGCGGATCCGGCTTTCACCGCGCGCACCAGATTCACGGTACCCCACCAACACAGCAGGCCGGTCAAAGTTTCCCAAAGGATGATGGTCCAGTAAAAAACCGTGTCGGCATCCGCCGATCGGATGGCTCGCCACATGCCGTTATTTCCGGGGAACGTCGTGTCCATGCTCAGGACATGTTCGACGAAGTGATAATTGGAAAAGTAATCGGTCAGATTGTTGAAAACGACCAAGGTAGTAAAAAAGGCGACAGCCGCGACTAACGCGACTCTGCAGATTCGAAGGATCATTTTTGTGCCTGGCCATCCAGCACGAGGCGTACCCAGGAGTTCAGGAGTTCAGTAGTTGCAGGAGGTCAGTAGCTCGCTGGTTGCAGCACTACCTTGCTCCGTATTGAACCTCGCAGAAGCCAGTTTTTGTCTTGTAATTTTGAGCTCTCCCCACCCTGAACTCCTGAACTCCTGAACTCCTTATTGACTCCTTGCTCGTTTTCGGCTTTGTGGAAACGGGATGGAACCCGTAGAAGGCGCACTGGAAGCTTTAGGATTGCAGTTACCGCTGATGGCTGCTCCGGGCGGCAACTATGTTCCTTATGTGCGTTGGGGCGATCTACTTTTTCTGGCCGGGGTGATTTCGACTCGGGACGGACAGGTGATTACGGGCACTGTCGGCGTCGATAAGACCATTGAAGAGGCGCACGACGCTGCGCGTTGGTGTGCCTTATCCGAGTTAGCCACAATCAAACAAGCGCTGGGGAGCCTCGACCAGGTCGAACGAATAATATCCTTGAATGGCTATGTAAACTCGGTCCCCGGATTTGTCGATTCTCCCAAGGTGATCAACGGCGCCTCCGATCTGTTTGCGAAAATCTACGGGGACCGCGGTCTACATGCTCGCGCAGCGATCGGAGTATCAGGCCTACCAAGGAACGCCTTAGTCGAAATCCAGATGGTCGTGGGAGTAAGGAAAGACACGGAGTAGTGGAGTGATGGAGAAATGGAGTGTTGGAGTAATGAAGATTAACGGTTTGGCCGCTCTACCCATTTTTCCAACACTCCAATACTCCAATACTCCAAATACTCCGACACTCCACTACTCCGCTCTTCCATGTCCGAACATTACCTAACCACTAAATCAACGCACGACCGTTGGAACCGTGACTTGGCGCCGCAGCTCGAGGTGGAGCCGGGTGACGTTGTTAAGTTTGATTGTTTTGATTCCAGCGGCGGTCAACTGGGGCCGAGCTCGACGGTTGATAATTTCCTTAAGATCGACCGGAGCAAAATCCATACGTTGACCGGTCCGGTTGCAATCGAGGGCGCTAAGCCTGGGGATACGCTCCGAGTGGATGTTCTGAATATCCAACACAAAGGTTGGGGGTGGAGCAGTATCACTCCGGGGCTGGGTTTTCTGCCCGACCGGTTCCCGGATCCGTTTCTTTTCATTTGGCAATTGGACGAAGAATCGACCGATTCACTGACGCCGGCGGTCGTTCCTTTACGGCCGTTTTGTGGCATCATGGGGGTGGCGCCGGCCACTGTCGGCGAGATGCGAACCCGGCCACCGGGAGTCTTTGGCGGCAACATGGACGTAAAAGATTTGGTTGCTGGTTCGACCCTCTATCTGCCGGTATTCAACGACGGTGCGCTATTTTCTCTGGGCGACGTACACGCGGCTCAAGGAGACGGTGAAATCTGTATTAACGGTATTGAATGCCCGGCGGTGGTAACTGTGCGGTTCACACTGCTGAAAGGTACGCGGTTAAGCGCGCCAATGTTGGAAACCACGCAACGAAGCCGGACCATGAGCGGTGAATGGACGATGGTTGAATCCGACGAAGATCCACTGAGGGCGGCACGCCGAGCGCTGAATCGGATGATCGACTTTGTGGTAAACAACTGGCAATTCAGCCCTGAGCACGCCTACCTACTTTGCAGCGTGGCGATGGACCTCCGTATTCACCAGGTAGTAAATGCGCCGTTGATCACTGTAGGAGCGACGTTGCCGAAGGCGCTGCTGCCGCTGGTGAGAAAAATAGTAATCAGTAATCAGTAGGTCAGTAATCAGTTCACTACCAGAATCCAGGAGCTAGGAGGCCTATTGCGCAGCTGAACGAGCATCACTAGACCCTTCGCTAAACCGATACAGCCATTCGGGAGCCTCGCCCCACCAAATTAGGCAGCCTCACCCTCCTAGCTCCTGAACTGCTTACTGCTTACTGCTTACTGCTTACTGCTCACTGCTCACTGCTCACTGCTCACTGCTCACTGCTCACTGCTCACTGCTCACTGCTCACTGCTCACTGCTCACTGCTCACTCCTAACTGCCTACTCCTCCCGCTACCATCCCAGAATCCAAGCAAACATGAGCGGCGCCACAATCGTAGCATCCGACTCAACGATGTACTTGGGGGTTTCAAGGGATAGCTTGCCCCAGGTGATTTTTTCATTCGGAACTGCGCCCGAATAGGAACCGTAACTCGTGGTCGAATCGCTGATCTGGCAGAAATAACCCCAGCGTGGCACGTTGGTTCGTTGCAGATCCTGGTGCAGCATTGGCACAACGCAGATCGGGAAGTCGCCGGCAATCCCGCCGCCGATCTGGAAAAAACCAATTGAAGAAGTCTTAGAAGTCTCCGTATACCAGTCGGCTAGTTTGATCATGTACTCGATACCGGTACGAACGGTGTGCACGTTCTTCACATGACCTTCGATGCAGTGCCCGGCATACATATTACCAAGCGTGGAATCTTCCCAACCCGGCACAAACATCGGGAGATTTTTCTGCATCGCCGCGTATAACCAACTGTCTTTTGGGTCTATCTGATAATACTTCTGGAGCCGGTCATCCCTTAGGATGGCATAGAAAAATTCGTGTGGGAATAAGGCGCGGCCTTCTTGATCGGCTCTTACCCATTCTTCAAGGACCGCTTTTTCGATCCGGCGCATGGCTTCACCTTCCGGGATGCAGGTGTCGGTCACTCGGTTTAGATGTTGATCCAACAATCCTTGTTCTTCTTTAGCGCTCAGTTCTCGCCAATTCGGGATCCGTCTATAATGATGATGGGCGACGAGATTAAACACGTCTTCTTCTAGATTGGCGCCGGTACAACAGATCCCGTGTACCTTGTTCTGCCGGATCATTTCCGCCAACGACAATCCGAGCTCAGCCGTGCTCATTGCCCCCGCCAATGTGACCAACATATTTCCGCCTTTTTCCAGGTGGGTCTTATACCCTTCAGCGGCGTCCTTGAGCATCGCCGCATTGAAATGGCGATAATGATGCGAAATGAAGTCTGAGATCGTGCCCATTTTGCTTGAGCCTTTCGAATGCACCGATTCTACCGAAAGATCAACGCGAATAGCCCCGGCGGCACGGATTTTTTCACAGAAGGGAACCAAGAGGGTTGACCCCCAGTTTTTTAATTGCACGGCAAGGCCACAAAGATCGCAAAGACGGAATTTTGGTTGGAGCGCTGCCTTCCCGCGGCCGCGGGACGAGGCTGATGCGGTGGGCACCTTGGGGCCAGCCGAGAATTGGCTGCCGAACTAGAAGACCGGCGCAAGAGATTTTCTACAGAAGGAAACGAAGGTAACGAAGGGGGTGCCCCACTTTTTTTTTACACGACAAGGTCACCATGGCCACGAAGACAGAGTTTTTCGGCCTAAGCTTTGATTGCGCCTTTACCAACAATCAGCCTTTGTGGCCTCTGTGGCCTTGCTGTGTAATTAAAACCGGGGGGGACAATCCCTTCGTTACCTTCGTTTGCTTCAGTAAAATCTCTTCGTTCACTCATGTCGCCTGGCCGGAGTGTCGGCTTTCGGCTATTGGCTAATTTCTCTCCCTATGCCCACTCAGCTTCGTATAGCTTATGTGCTCCTAGCCTTGGTTGTTTTTGGATCAGGATTCGCAACTGCGGCCCGGCTAGTTCAGTCCGGCGGCGGTGAATCTCCCCACTTCCGCTTGTTCGACCAGGCCAATCAGGAGGCTGGGCAAAGAGTTTTCCAGACCCGATGTTTCGTTTGCCATGGACGCGGTGGGAAAGGGGACGGTCCTTCTGCTACCGGTCTGGCTGAGAAACCTCAGGATCTGACGGACTCCAACTGGCAACGAACCACCTCCGATGACCGGATTCGGTCCGTCATTCAGGGCGGAGGCCCCGCCATCGGTAAAACCGGCGCCATGCCGCCGAATCCTGATCTCACTCAGGAACAGATCCAGGGCCTGGTGGCGTTTGTGCGCAGCCTGGCTGCCCACTGAAAGAAAACAAATTTCACCACAAAGCAGACTTCGCCCCGTTTTTGGCTGGAATCAATTCAGACGGGAGGCTACGTCAGCCAAGGACATAAAGGACACGAAGGTTTGAAGTCTTGGGATGGCATGCAGCAGCACAAATGGGCCAGACTCAAAATGTCCTTTCCGAGTCCGAACTTCGTGCTCTTTGTGTCTTTGTGGTGAAATGTTCTCGGCTAGCGGCTATTGGCTATTGGCTATTTTCCCTCGCGCTGGTTCTTCTCAGCGTTCACCTTGCCCTTGCAGATGACCAGGTTGCGGTCACCGTGCAGCGTCCCTGGATCCGCGCGGTGCCTGACGTTATGGATTCCACAGCGGTCTATATGGTGCTGGTGAACACGAGCTCCATCCCGGCGGAACTGGTGGGCGGTAGCACCACCATCGCGGATTCTGTCGCCCCCATGATCACGACCAAGGAAGGAGAAGGGCTGAAACAGGTCGTGGGGATGAAGAGCGTCGATGCCCTTAAGATCCCGGCCCACGGCACATTAGTGTTGGAGCCGAACGGAAACCATCTCATGGTCATGGGCCTCAAAGAGCATCCCAAGGAAGGCGCCCAGGTCGATTTCACAATCAAATTGGAACCGGGCGATCATGAGATACATTTAAAGATCCCGGTTCAAAAGAAGCCCGTACCATGAGTGTCGCATCTTCTAAAACAACCTCCGTTCCGAGCACGCCACCGAGACGGCCTTTTTTTGATTGGCGGGTTTGGACGGTCGCTGCGGTTCTTCTGGTTGCCGTCGGGTTATCGGTTCTGTTCGGCGTCAAACAAAACGCCCAACAAGGCTTTTTTGGGATGCGATTGTTCCCGTTAAAAACCGCATACGATTTTAAGCTCACTGGCCCAAATGGCGCCGAAGTGCGTCTGGATCAGTTTCAGGGTAAAACCGTTCTTTTTTTGTTCGGCTTCACGCACTGTGCAAATATTTGCCCAACCTCATTGACGAATCTCACGGAGGTTTACCGGGCATTGACGCCCGAAGAACGGAAACAGGTTCAAGTGGTCTTTATCAGCGTTGATCCTGATCGAGATAAACCGCAGACCCTTGAACAATACGTCACGTCGTTTGACCCGTCGTTTATCGGTCTCACCGCGCCTAAACCGACGATCGACCAAACCGTGCTCGCGTATGGCGCAAGTTACGAGATGGTCGCCGGCCCGACGAACGAACCGAATGATTATTCCGTCAATCACTCGGCTTATACCTATCTGGTGAACCCTTCGGGCAAACTCGAGCTGTTGTACGGTAACGAGAAGCTGGCCGACGTTCAGCGGGTGGTATCCGATATACAAGCGGTATTGCGCGAACCTCGGTCGTAAAACCAATCGTTCTCGTCCTCGACGTCGTCCTCGTCCTCGAATCCGCGTTGGAGTCCTGGAATATTAGGATGCCCCCGAATCTCGGTCGCAGGCTCTTCGTCCACGACGTCGCGCCATTTGTCCCATAGGGGCGAGCTCCGTAGGAGCAACATCTTTATAGCCCCCGGTCGTTAAAAAAATGCAGCAGCTCCGCAGGAGCGACATATCTCGTCTACACAATAATAGGGACCGGATATGCCGCTCCTACGGAGCTTGCGCCGCCTTGGGTATCGATAGCTATAAAGATGTTGCTCCTACGGAGCTGGCCCTTCTGGACAGGCCCGAGGGTCGATAGGCCCCGCCATGATTCCTTTTCTTTTCCCTGCGTTTGTGTCCTATTCCGGGGATGTTCGAGGACAACGTTCGTTTCCTGAGGAAAATACGCCGGCTTGGGCTGAGCGCTGTGATGAGCGCATGGCTCGCGGCGCCGGTTCTGGCCCAGACTCCAGGCCAGGTCTTTATGCGGTATCCCACGATCCATGGTGAATCCGTGGTGTTTGAAGCCTGTGGCAACCTCTGGCTGGTGGACCGGAAAGGCGGCGCAGCTCAACGTCTCACCACGGATCCCGGGTTCGATATTCTACCGCGATTTTCGCCTGATGGTAAATACATCGCGTTCACCGGGCAGTACCAGCAGAACAGTGACGTCTATTTAATTCCAGCGACCGGCGGAGCCGCCAAAAGGTTAACTTTTCATTCCGATGTTGTCGATGAAGCTCCGCTCCGATGGGGGCCGGATAACATGGTGGTTACTTGGACCCCGGACTCGAAAAACATCGTTTTCTTATCTCGTCGGAACACCTTCAACAGTTGGTTTGGACGATACTTTGCTGTCCCGATCTCCGGCGGTTTACCAAACGAACTCCCGCTCGATCGCGGTGGAATGTTGAGTTATAGCCCGGATGGACAGAAGATTGTTTACAACCGCATCTTCACTAATTTCCGGACCTGGAAACGTTATGATGGAGGATTAGCGCAGCAGCTTTACCTCTACGATTTCGTCAGTAAAGAACTGACAGAGATCGCTCCTTTCCAAGGAACTAGTACCGAGCCGATGTGGTACGGGAACACGATCTATTTTCTTTCAGATCGGGACGCGAATCGCCGGGCCAACGTCTGGGCCTATGATCTGAATACGAGAGCCGTCCGCCAAATCACTAAATTCACTGACTACGATGTAGATTGGCCGAGCATCGGCGATACCGGGATCGTTTTTCAACAAGGCGGCAGTCTCTACGTCCTCGATCTACCCAGCGAACAGCTGCACAAGCTCGATGTAATTGTGCCCGATGACGGAACCCGATCAGCTCCGCGCTTTGTGGATGCCTCTAAACAGATTCGTGCCTACGATATCGCGCCCAATGGGAAACGGGCGGCGTTCGAAGGCCGCGGAGACATCTTCACTGTCCCGGAAAAAGATGGGGCGACACGTGATATTACCGAGACCAGCAACGCGAACGAACGGTACCCGAGTTGGTCACCCAATGGGAAATTGATCGCTTATGTTACCGACCGGGAGCATGAGGCCCAGATCGCGATTCGGCCGGCAGAAGGTGGCAAGGAGGCGCTGCTTACTAAATTCGATAAAGGTTACTTGTATTCTCCGGTTTGGGCGCCTGGCTCGGATAAGCTTGCTTTCTCTGATAGTGACCACCAACTCTGGTATGTAAGTCTATCTGGGGGCGCTCCAGTTAAAGTGGCGCATGATGAGCGGGACGAGATCAAAGATTATTCTTGGTCTCCCGATGGAGATTGGCTGGCTTACAGTCTGGCTGCTGCCAATGGGCTCCACCAAATCTGGCTTTACCAGCTTAAAGATGCGAAGGCGACTTTAGTAAGTTCAGGTCGTGATGATGATCGTGAACCGGTCTTCGACCGAAACGGCAAATATCTATTCTTCGTATCGAAGCGCCACGCTAACCCGATTTTATCGCAAACCGAATTTAACGTCGCCACGTTAAAGATGCGGGGGATCTACGTTGTTACTTTGAACAAAGAGGAAGCGTCTTTGTTTGCGCCTCGATCCGATGAAGGGATCAATGAAAATGAAAGCCGCCCGTCGCTTACGGCGACGCCCACGCCTAGCGCTACGGCAGGTGCAATCCCGGCGATAAAGATTGATCTCGACGGATTCATCGACCGCGCGGTACCTGTCCCGGTGCCGGCTGCGGACTACGGGGGCTTAGCCACCTCACGTGATTCGCTTTTTTATGTTACCGCGGAGGGACCGGGAACAGCCGTGGGGGAAGAGGCGGAAGTGATGAAGGCAACACTCCGGGCATATGATTTGAAACCGCGGAAGGAAAGAACCGTCGTCACGGACCTCTCTTTAGCGGGCTCCTATGCGCTCTCGGACGACGGGTCGAAAGTGATCTATCATAAGGCAGAAGGTTATTTCATTGCGGATGCGAAGCTGGATGGCAGCAAACCCGCTCCCGCCGGAGAAGGCAGCCCCACCCAGCTCGATCTGAAAGCGATGCGTGTTCAGATCGATCCGCGCCAGGAATGGGAGGAAATGTTCGATCAAGCCTGGCGGCTAGAGCGTGACTTCTTTTATAACGCGAAGTTGAATGGGGTGGACTGGAACGCCATCGGAACTTCTTACCGAAAGTTGTTACCTCTCTGTGGTTGCCGCGAAGACCTCAATTATTTGATCGGAGAAATCATAGGCGAGCTCTGTAACTCCCACACTTATGTTGGCGGTGGCGATACAGGCCAGGAAGAGAGCAGCACAAAGGTAAAAGTCGGTCTGCTGGGGGTCGATTTTGCGTTGGATCCAGCCAGCGGTTTGTATCGCTTCGCTAAGATTTATCCCGGCGACAATACGCGTGATGACTATCGATCGCCTTTGACTGAACCCGGTATCGATGTTCGCGAAGGAACCTACTTGCTAGCGGTTGATGGTCATGAGCTCAAAGCTCCTACCGATCCCTACACGCTGTTTCTCAACAAATCGACGGGTACCGTCCGGTTAACGATCGCAGAATCGCCCGAAGGGAAGCCCCGCGATGTGGTGGTTAAGCCGATCGCAAACGAACTGAAAGTGCGCTTGAAAGCCTGGATCGATCATAATCGTGAAGTGATCGATAAAGCTTCCGGGGGCAAGATCGGCTATATCTATATGTCGGATATGGAGGGGCTGGGTATGGAGCAGTTTATCCAGCAGTTCTATCCGCAAGTCCGGAAAGAAGGTCTCATCATAGACGATCGCTACAATGGCGGCGGCGAGATCGATCAGATCGTGTTGGAACGGTTACGCCGGATTTTGGTCGGCATGGGAACGAACCGTCAACGAGCTGCCGAGACCTGGCCGTCGGAAGTACAGAACGGTTACAAAGTGACGCTGCTCAATCAGTATTCCGCTTCGGACGGAGATATTTTCCCTTATTACTTCAAGAAATATGGTCTGGGCCCGTTGATCGGGAAACGAACTTGGGGAGGAATACGCGGTATCCGCGGCTATTGGTCGTTACTTGATGGCGGTTACGTCACCATCCCTGAAGAAAGCATCTACGGTCTCGATTCCCAATGGGTCATCGAGAACTACGGAGTACCTCCCGATATTGAGGTCGAAGATCTCCCCGGTGATTTGTTAGCCGGTCATGACGCCCAGTTGGAAGCCGGGATCAATTATCTGATGAAAGAGATCCAGGAACATCCCAAGCCGATCCCGCCGCCTCCTGCGTTGCTACCCGCTTACCCACCGCCGGGGGAGTGAGGGCTTGCCCTGGAACCCTGTGAAAGGTGAGAGGTGATTGGTGATTTGTGGAGCGCTGCCTCGCTTCCGCCTTCGCCAAGCTTACGACGCGATCCGGCAGCCGCCGGACGAGGCCGACGGGTGCCGGGCTGGCGGACAGGCAGGGCAGGCGGTTTCTAAAACCGATACCCGGGGTTAGAAACCCCGGGCTAAGTCCTTAAGTCCGTTCGGGACAAATCTTCTACTCCAAAAGCGCAACGGACTTAACCTGCACCCAGACTTGTTTCCCCACCTGCAGCTCAAGCGAAGCAGCGGCTCGTTTGGTCAATCGAGCAACGAGCATAGCCTCTCCGACCTTGACGCGAACCAGCGCCAGGCCGGGATGCTGGTCATCACCGATTCCGTCGACGATTCCGTTTAGCACATTCTGAATGCTGCTATGCCCTAAACGATCGGCCAAACTGACATCTCGGGCCAGCACCCTGACCCGGACCCTGTGGCCGACGGGTACGCCGCTGTCTCGCGCCCACAGATTGCCCCCTGGAAAATCGACGCGCATTAAGTGCCACTCGTCGTCGACCGCACCGACTGTCGTCTCTATGATAGTGCCGATATCTTCGCCGAGATGAATGGGAAGATCGAGCCGAGCGAGCGTTTGTACCAGCGGTCCGTCCGCCAGTACGCGGCCTGTCTCCATGACCACCAGGTGGTCTGCCAGCCGCGCGACCTCGTCCGGCGAATGGCTGACGTAGAGCACCGGGATTTTGAGCTCATCGTGCAAGCGTTCCAGGTAGGGAAGGATTTCCTGTTTACGCTTCAGGTCCAGGGCGGCTAACGGTTCGTCCATCAACAACAGGCGCGGGTTGACGGCTAATGCCCGTGCGATGGCAACTCGTTGCCGTTCGCCGCCAGAGAGCCGGTCCGGCTTGCGGTCGAGCAATTGACTGATACCGAGCAGCTCTATGGCATGCTCCATACTTACACGCGCGGTGGTAGAAATTCGTCGTATGCCGTAGTTCAGATTACCATCCACGGTAAGATGCGAGAACAGGCTTGCCTCCTGGAAAACGTAGCCAAGTGGACGCTGGTAAGTCGGTACCCAATGACGCGTATCCTGCCAGATCTCGCCGGCCACGGTTAACCGGCCATGAGGCGCGCGCTCCAAGCCTGCGATGCAGCGCAGCAAAGTCGTCTTACCCGAGCCGGAAGGTCCGAAGAGCGCCGTCACGCCGGTCAGCGGCAAGGTCAAATCCAGATCGAGACAGAAGCCTGGCCACTCAAGACGGAAACACGCGTGAATGTTTTCCACCAGCTTTTCGGCCCCTCTCCTTCGTTAACGTTCGGCTGAGCTCAAGTCGAAGCCTTCGTTGCTTTCTGTAAGAATTTTCTGTCTCTGTGGCCTTCGCGTTCTTGCTGTGAACCACTCTGTCTTCGCCATCTTCTGTGCTTTTACGACCCTTTCTTCGGATTGGGACGCCAAGCATATACTGCCAACAAAACCAGGAACGAGAATATCAGCATCAGGGCGGCCAAACGATGCGCCTCGGTGTACTCCAGCGCTTCGACATGGTCATAAATTAGAACGGACGCCACTCGAGTGATGCCGGCTAGGTTACCACCGATCATCAGCACAACACCGAATTCGCCCACGGTATGGGTAAAGGTCAGGATAGAAGCCGTCAAAAAACCGGGTAAGGCCAAGGGCACCGCGACCGTAAAGAAGGCATCCAATGGCGAAGCCCGCAGCGTGGCTGCCACTTCCAAGGGGCGATCTCCAATCGCCTCGAATGCGGTCTGCAGCGGCTGCACCATAAAAGGTAGCGAATAAATGACAGAGGCCACCACCAGCCCCCAAAAGGTAAACGGCAGAAGTCCCAAACCGAGCGACTGCGTAAGGCGACCGATTGGGCCACTAGGCCCCATCGCCACCAGCAGATAGAAACCCAGTACCGACGGCGGCAATACGAGCGGTAGCGCTACCACCGCCCCGATTGGCCCTTTCCACCACCCGCGTGTGCGCGCTAACCACCAGGCGATCGGTGTACCCACGAGAAGCAGAACGAGGGTCACAGTTCCGGCGAGACGTAAGCTCAGCCAGATTGCGAGTAGATCGCTGTCGCTCAGCGGCATGTCTCGGTCTTTTAACGCGTGCTCATTGCGTCTGACTACCCTGGTTCCCCTGGTTGCCGGAACCTTCGCCGGGCAACCCAAAACCATATTTGATCATCACGGTGCGGGCGGGTTTGCTACCCATATACTCTGCAAAGCGCCGGGCTAATGCATTGTTTTCAGCCCGCTTGGTGATGACATAAGCTTGTTTGAGTGGCTGATGCAGTTTGTCCGGGATCAACCAATAGCCGCCTTTACTCGCAAGCTCGGGATTAACCGCCAGAGAGAGAGCAATGATGCCAACTTGAGCGTTGCCGCTTTCCACGAACTGGGCGGTCTGAGCAATGTTCTCACCATAGACCAGCTTCGGTTCGATCTTGTCCCATAAGCCGGCCGCCTGCAGTGCTTCCTGCGCCCGTTTTCCGTATGGTGCATGTTGGGGATTAGCAATGGCAATTCGCGCAATTTTTGGATCGGCGAGGCTCTCCAAGGTCATCCGCGAGGCGTCCAGGCTGCCGCTCCACAGGACGATCCTTCCAAACGCATAGGGCTTAACGTCCGAAGCAGCCAGGCCGCCTGTTACCAGCTGCTCGGGGTAGGTGATGTCGGCAGAGAAAAACAGATCGTAGGGTGCCCCTTCTTTGATCTGGCTGTAGAAGTTGCCGGACGAACCATAAACGACATCGACCTGTGCACCCGGGTTAGCGTTCTTGAAGACGCTGACAAGCTCATCCATGGCAAACTTCAAATCCGCTGCCGCGGCAACTGTGATTTTTTCCGCCCAAGCAGCGGACTCCGCTAGCCAGAGACAACACAGAACCAGGAAGAGGCTTTTCATCATTGGACGCTTAGGCCACCGGCGGCACACCTTTGTCTTCGCCTAGTCTTTTTCGATCGAAACGTTGGTGGCTTTAACTAACCCATAAACCGAATCACCGACCTTCAACCCCAACTCTTTCAGTGACCGCGTCGTGATAACTGCAGCGACGGGTCCAACCGTGGTGTCTAAGACGTCTTCACTTAGCACTGAATCTGACGTGATTTCCCTGATCGTCCCTGGAATCCGATTTCTGATGCTTTGACTCATGCGAGGACCCTGTCCGTGACCTGCTTCACGCGCAATGGAAAAAATGGATTTGCGTCGTAACGCGAGAAATCTCGCTTCCTATGGAGAATCTCGTTCCGCAGGCGGGGCGATCGATTTCTTTTGGTTCGCTAATCCAGCTTCATTAGCGCGCAGATCCTGCGGAGGCTGTTTTCACGGCTCGATACGTCCTTCCGCAGCAATCAGTGCCTCGCAAAGTTCGCGACTTTCTGCTTCGACATCAGCTGGGTCCGAAACGGTGCGCATAATCTCCTCTCGCACAATGGCAGAGTTGCGTTTCCGAAGACGATGGATCAGGGTTTTCACGGCAGCCACGCTCACTTGGAGTTGATCCGCCACATATTCGTAGGACGGAAGATTGGGCGTGGCGGGGTCAACGAACCCCTTCAGCGCCTCAAATACAGCGGATTTACCGGTATCTGCATATTCCTTTCGCAGACGGTTTCTTGCCTCGCTGAGCAAGGCAAAAGCCCAGCGGGCGTCAAAGATTTTTTCCGGTGTCAGTGTCTCCGCCGGCTCTTCCTGGCCGTAACGATCTTCGGCGCTCCCGAGGTCCAGATAGACAAATTCCACTTGCCCGCCTCGTTTGAGGCATCGTGCCTTATGTGCCTCGTTGGAAAGGAAATTCTGCAGAGATGCTAGCAAAAACGAGCGAAATTTGCCTTTCTGTTGATCCACTCTGCTCAAGGCTTTGTGCCCGAGAAGGTCCAGGAAAAAGCCTTGGGTGAGGTCCTGCGCGTCGTCGGCCGAGAACCCATAGCGCCGGACATGTCCGTAAAGCGGATACCAGTAGAGCTGGCAAAGCTTAGCCAGCGCCTCTTTAGAACCCGGCGCCTGGCTCTGGGCAGACAGCAGCACCGCGCTCCATAGAGTGGTGCGAAACTGCTGAGGTCTGCCCACGGACGAACTATGGTGCCGCTTCATATGTAAACTCCGTCTAGTTGAACCTACCAAATGCGGCTGGTGCCCAAAAGAAATCTGAGGCTCGGGGCGACGGCTATCTAGGACAACCTCAGGAGCCGTTTCCTCTCCAGTTACCAGGTATTCGTCCATCGTTCGTTCCGGCTAAGCATTCCCGGCGAATGAATCGGCACGGGAAGCAGGTACCACAATGAGCATGGTGATAGCAACGATTGCCATCTCATGGAGTTTCGAGTGTTTCACAGCTAGTAATGGCCTTTTTTTATCTATTACAAAAGGATCCGGAACTGAAAGTTGCATGCCTCTGGTAAAATAATCGTCATCTAGGTTGCTAGTCGTGTGTATCAGCTCCATGCGCCGTTAGGCCCTGAATGTGATCCTAAGCTCAACCCCGCGGCTGGCCCATTTACGTGACCGACTTAAATCGGGGTATCTAGGAAATTTCTCTTCGCGGTGAAACTCGGCGGTCTCGAGTCTTGTGTAGTTGAATGAAGGGAGGCTTGGTAGCCGCCCCTCGGAACCAAACAATACGTAGACCGAAGAGACTGAACCTTGTGAACACAGCAACTTTATTTGTCCCCGCCAAACCCTTGCACCTTCGCCAGGGATTCACAGAACAGCAGGGCGCGATGACTGGTCAACGGTCGCTTATCCGATCCAAGATAGAAGAGGAGCCGGAAGCACGTTTGTGGAAGGTGTGTGCGGAGGTCACCGGTTCGCGGCTCAACGTTTTTGAATGGATAGCGTTCCTCCTTTTCGGAATCGTATCAGTTGGAGCGTTAGTGTGCGGCTTTTGTGAGTTGTTACACTTACTCGGCAGCGGTGCACTTGACCAAACCGTGCGCGCGTTGCTGACGAAATAGGTCGCAAGAGCGACACGCAAAGGACTAAGACCCAGAAAGGTAAAAGTTCATGGATTCGCCTCCAGTCAATTCGGCGGCTAATGAATGCACCGGCCCAACAGCAATAGCCGACCTAACAATTGCGATGGCCCGTCTAATGGAAGGCGAGGACCCCGAGACCACGAAGCTGAGATATGGGAGTCAACTCGTTGAGGAAGCGATTAGCGAGCTGGAGAATCGGATTTGAAGCGGATTCATCATTGTGATCATTTCGCCAGCGCCGGATTCTCCGTGACCGAAAATAACAAATGTTATTCGGTCCACTGCAACTCGTCCGTGCCAATCGGTGTGTACCTAGGTGAGCTGTAATGAACGTTAGTCCAACTTGTTAGTGAACGGCTAACAGCGTCACCATTTGGAGGTCCCCTCATCCTCAGCGTCCTAACTAGAGAAACGACCCAAAAGAATAAAATAACTAAGATAATATAGTATGAAGATAACGAGTAAGTTAGTCGCTTTAGCCGTCTCATGTGTCGGAATTCCGGCCACGGTTTTAGCACACGATGCAGACATAATAGGCCCTTGGGAGCTAACTATCAAAGTGCAGAACAAGACCTTCTCCGCGATCTCGACGTGTGATAAAGCACATCGAGTGCTGGAGATGGATTATGCGCCGCCAAGCATTTTTGGACCAAGTAGGGCAGTTGAGGTTGGGTACGGTAGTTGGAGGGAGGAGAATGGGCATATCTTGTTATCGTACGAGACGGCGTTGCCCCATCATATGACTCGGGTTGTGCGAGGTACTGCAACCTTGACCGAGCCAAACGTCATCACGGGGAATGTCGAAGTAAAGATTCTGGAGGAAGACGGGAAAGTTGTCTACACGGACACAGCTAGTGTCACGGGTACTAAGGCGTCGCGCAACCTGGCGGCCAATAGATAACGCAAAATAGTCGGGAAAGCATAGCGAAGCGGCGTTAAAGGGGTTGGTCTTCTTGGTGTTGGCCAGGTAGGCATAGGGAAAAGGGCGCCGCTTCGAGTATGTCGGGCTGTAAGATGCGTCGTAATTGTTCGCAGAGAATACTGATGCCCGCGATCGAACAACTGCCTGATTAAACTGTGTTTACTTAACAGACCTAAAAGACAGAAATGGGTAGGCAAGACAGAATCGATGGTATGAAAATAAGGAAAAAGTTAGTCGCTCTCGCTCTGTGGGGTGTGGTTCCGGTCACGCTGGTGGCAGAGCCTCCAAAAGAAAGCTTTGATGGCGCCTATCGAGTCACCATAACGGTACCTGGTGTGGTCTTTCCGATCGCGGCTTTTTCGATGTTTAAAGACGACGGCTCTTTGAAAGAGATCGACTACGTGCCGACGCTGGGGGGAATCCGGTCAGAGGAAGGCCTGGGCAGGTCGCGCCGAACCGATGACGGCAAGTATGCCATTAGTTACAAGACGGAGTTGCCGAATGGGGAGATGCGCCAGGTGGACGGCCTCGCAAGTATATCTGCGTCCGGTGACAAACTCGCGGGTACCGCTATGGTCAAGTGGCTGAATCGAGACGGAGTGGTTGTAAACACCACCAAAGTCAAATTGGTTGGCGATAGAGCGGAAGGCGGACTCGGAGCTAAGCAGTAGCAGGTAAAAGTATATCGGGTGCCATAACGGAGCGACGCTGAATGTTTGTTAGGTCTTGATCGTCGCCCAACGCAGCTAAAGGATGCCCGATCGTTCAATCTGTCTTGATAGTTGCATGAATAGATGAAACGACATTCTTATATCAGTGCAACATCGCTGCTGATTGGGCTTTTCTTGATAACATGCTTCAGCGACTGCGCGATCCCGAGGAGGTTAACAAGCGATCCCTGCGATCACGCATTCATTCGTTACTGGCCTCCTCCGAAGAACAGTAAACAGTTGCGCTTGGCTGTGAAAGACCTCATTGACGTTAAAGGTGTTGTCACCACGGCTGGCTCCGAATACGTCGCGGAAACCAGTGCCCCGGCGAAGAGTGATGCTGCATGCTTGATGATCTCGCGGACGAGAAACGTCCAGATCGTGGGTAAAACGAATCTTAGCGAATTTGCGGTTGCGCCGTCAGGAATCAATGATTTTTTCGGGACACCGGGAAGCCCATTGAGCAAGAGAAGCAGACTCATGCCGGGAGGGTCGTCGAGTGGTTCAGCGATTGCGATTGCGAACGCTCTAGCAGATGTTGCTTTTGGAACGGATACCGCCGGTTCCATCCGCGTTCCCGCAGCCTGTTGCGGGATCCTCGGTCTGAAGACCACGTTCGGCCTGGTTTCTTTAGATGGCGTATTTCCCGTTGAACCAACACACATGGATACGGTCGGGCCAATGGGCAAAGACGTCGAGCGCGTGGTCCAAGGGATGGATCTTTTGCAGGATGGCTTTGCTGGGCGATACCGGGCCGCCGTCGCCGCTAAGCCATCGGGCAAAAAAATCAGAATAGGAAGACTGCGTCTCAGCGGTACCGACCCCAACATTGACGAGGCAGTTGATGATGCCCTGGTTCGAGCACAATTTGAAGTCATCCCATTGGATCAAGAATTTAGGGAGAAATGGGATCAAGCAAACAAGGATGGGTATGCTCTGGCGGCAGCCGGGGTTTGGCGCAACGATCGAAAATACTTAAATAAGCTCACAGGAGTGAGCGCCAGGACTAAGGCAATAATCGTTTGGGGGAAATTCGAGTCTGCAACCAGTTATAACAGCCCTCTGGCAAGGCAAACGGCGTGGCAGCAAACGCTCCAGGAAACCTTCAAGAAGGTTGACTTCATTGCTTTACCTACGCTTCAGAAGTTGCCGCCGAGCATTAACAAACTAGCTTTTTCTGAAGCTCAGATGCGGAATCTGCAAAATACCGTACCGGTTAATTTCGCGGGAAATCCTGCACTGGCGATACCGATTCCGCTAAGGAATAAAACCCTTCCCGCTACCAGTCTACAGCTGGTCGGACCGCGCCTAAGCGAAGCCGGCCTTCTAAATGCAGGTCGCCTGGTTGAGTCGAGTTCTCCAATGTGATCGGCGAGGCTTGGACTCTCAATCCCGCGGTGCTAACTCGGCTAACATTTTCTCAAAGCGCGGATCTGTCCGGATAGGATCCCAAGCGGGATCCAGCTTAAGTTCGCCATAATGTAATCCGGCCGGCATTTTGACGGAGATTTTTAACTCTTGGAAGGCCAGATCAGGCTCGCCCGTCCAGGCATAGACGAGAGCCAGTTTGGATACAAGGGGTGGACCCTCAACCGCATCTTTAGAAATCGGAAGCATCTCAGTCGCTTGCCTTGCCTCCTGGATTGCCTTTTGTTTGCGGCCCAGTGCAGCATCGATTAATCCGAGCACACTAATTAGGCCGGCATCGTCCGGTTGAGCCTCGGCTTTTTGCCTTAGTTGGTCACGCGCCGATTCGAACCGGGCCTCCATCGTTGGCCATCCTCTCTGGAGTGCGGCCAGCCAGATCTCATGGCAGCCGCAGGGGACCAGCGAGTTTGCCCACGAGTAAGGAGAGAAACAAAAATAGAGTTCGCCGTATGGACTATCGCTAACAATCTTTTCCGCGGCTCTCCACTCCCGGGCCAGCACGGCATTTCGAAAGCGCAGTGAAGCAATCCACAAGCTATTTCTAGATGACGGGGGAAGCTCCTCCATAAGCGTGCGATAGCCGGCTAGATCTGCCTTTTCCTCGAGCGCCACGGAAGCTTTGTATGCCTTTAGCGAAGGCTTGTCGGGCGCGAGTTCGATTAGCCGATCAAAAATTTGTTCGACCTCTCGATAACGACGGAGCCAGTAATTGCTATCAAGCAAAGCTCCCAAGAGTACCTGATTCCTCGCATCCCGGCTGAGAGCCCGGTGCATCCCAGTAATGGCCTCTTCCCAGCGACCTTGTCTGCGAGCGATAAACGCGTTGAGTAAGATTGCATCACCGTTGTTGGCTAGACTCGGCCGGACGCCGGCTATTAACTCTAAAGCTCGCTCGACGTCGCGATAGACAAAGTGATGCCATGCCGTCATGATCCGAACTTCAGCGAGATCTGGTCGCAAACGGAGGGCTTCATTCGAGGCAAAATCGGCCAGGGCTCGTCTCTGCGGCGTCTGATCAATTTTGCTCCAATACAGAGCGTCATTAGCTTTGGCGATGTGGCAGAACGCGAGAGCAAATTGAGGGTCTTTTTTGGTAGCTTGCTCAAGCAGCCTGATCGCACTTACGAGTCGTTCTCGCTCGTCTCCCGGTTCAAACTGGGCGTCAAGCGCATCAACATAGATCCGCTCCTTTGCTTGAAGATAAAGGTCATAAGCTTCTATGTCTTTGGTAGGCTTTTCGCGGATCTGGCTGCGTTCCTTAGGTGATAACTGCAGTGCCGCAAACCTCGCAGACGCGGTTGGCTTCTGTTTTCACGACTCTGGAGCAGGCTCGGCTTCTGGGATTCTAGTCGATTTGGTTGCGGATCGCTTGCGGAAAATACTCGGCACCGCCGGTTTACGCGGTGCACAACCTGCGACTCGTTTCTATTTCAGACTTTTCTATGAGCTTTTGTCCCACTTGAAGCCTGCGGAGTAATCGTCCATAGCAAAGCGGGGGTTAAAAAGATTGCCTCTGCAGAAGCGGAGCTGATAAAAGCGGATATCCATAATATTTACCCGGAGGTGAGACGATGAGCGATGATAAGAACGCCGGCTCCATGAGAGTGAGCACCCGCAGATCAGCTCAAACTTTTTTCCTGCTCGTTATTGGAATGGTCAGTATCGTGGCATGTGTTGCCTGGACTGAGCGAGCGTCGGCTGCCAGCCCGAAGAATACTGTGATCGCCAACATTGCTGTTGGTCAAATACCTCAGGAGGTGGTGGTTTCTCCTGACAACAATTCCGTCTACGTAACCAACGATCTCAGCAACACGGTTTCGGTTATTAACGCCCAGACCGACGTAGTAGAAAAGACTATCTCCGTGGGGAAATCCCCATACGGTTTAGCGATAAGCTCTGATGGCAGCACATTGTACGTCTCACAAGATACTAGTCCTGGCGCTGTCACGGTTATCGACCTGGCCCACGGGGACAGCCAAAAAACCATCACGGGAATAAATCCTTATCCACTGGGAATTGATCTGTCGCCCGATGGGACTCAACTTTGGGTCGCAGCCGGTAACATCTTCCGGGTAAGCACCGCCAACAATCAGGTACTGGGTTCTGTTACGGTGCCAGGGGGATGCGCTAGCCTCGCCTTTACACCGGACGGAAACAAAGTGTATGCGTCGGGTAACGCGGGAGGTCGGTTTGGAGTGATCACGGTCGTTAGTACGGCCACCGGGACCGTGACGAAGACAATTCCAGTTAGCTCGAATGCATTTGAGCCCGCCGCCTTTGCTATGAGAGGCCAAAGGGCGTATGCATTGGTGGACGTGGGTTTAAACACCCTCACTGGCGTACTTTTAGTGATCAACACGGCGACTGACACCGTAATCAAGAGGATCCGTCTCGGTCTAGAGGCAGGCGACCGCCCGGCTTTACTTCCCCATACTCCATACCTTTATCTCCCCATATTTGTGCCTTCCGCCGTCACCCTTTTCGACACTAAAACGAAAACCCTGATCGGAGACGGGTTTACCTGTCCCTCGGGCGCCTATGACGTGGCCATTGCTCCAAGTGGCGCCCGTGCATACGTGACCGATGAACTAGCGAACAGCGTCACGGTGATTCGGATTCAATAGCTCTACTTTGCCGACGGCAGCATGCGATCCACCCGTGCTTTGAGTTTGTTTTTTTAACTGTCTTTAAGCAACCCTAACCGCATCAAACTCTCTGCAGTGGCGATCACCGTTTCTTCATTAGAACGCGGCTCCCAGCCAAGCATGCGCTTAGCCTTCTCATTGGTCGCATTTTTGTATTTACCGAGCTCAGGCAGGATCAGCCGGATTGCTGGATCCCGAAACGCAGCCAAGTGCACTGCCCAATTGGGTAATTCTCTGGTCGGCACTCGTTTGGCAGCCTGACCGAGACGGTTCTTTAACACCTTGGCGATATCTGCCATCCACATAAAATCGCCGGCCAGAGCCAGGAAACGTTCACCCTTGGCGGCGGGATTAGTCATCGCCCGGACATGCAGGTCCACCACATCACGCACATCGACCAATCCAAAACAGAGCTTGGGACAACCAGGCATAGCGCCATCCAGCAACCGCTGCACTAGTAGAATCGAAGTCGAATAATCGGGTCCTAAAACCGGACCAAATACACCTACCGGATTGACAACCGAAAGCTCAAGACTACCGCCTGCTTTCGCGATAAAATCCCAGGCGGCGCGCTCCGCTAACGCCTTCGATTTTATGTAGGGCACCACGTGGTCATCGAGATTGGTCCAATCCGTCTCGGTGAACGGTTTTTCCTGCGATTCATGCCCGTAACCGATCGCCGCGAATGAAGAAGTGAGCACCACTCGCTTAACGCCGGCGTCCCTAGCGGCGCGCAGCACTCTCAAGGTGCCGTCTCGCGCCGGTACGATGAGTTCGTCCTCATGTTTAGGTAGGCTGGCAGGCAAGGGAGACGCCACATGGAGAACGTATTCGCATCCCGTGACCGCTTCCGGCCACCCCGCATCCTGCTCAAGGTCAGCAGCAAAGACAGACAGTTGGTCACCCGGTTCAACACCACCTGTCTTCAGCATCCCGCGCACATCGGCTTCCCGGTTCAAATGCCGCACCGTAGTTCGCACTTCATAGCCCGCCGCTAAGAGCTTCAGGATACAATGGCACCCGATGAACCCGGATCCGCCGGTAACAAGGACTCCACTCATTATCTCGGCTCCTTAACCTTGAAGCGCGCAATAAGCACGAAAATAAGCCACAGCGCGGTCGAAGACGCCATGGACGCGTTCAACGACATCCTAAACGCGTCCACCCCGTGGAGCGCTGCCTCGCTTGCGAGGCCGATTCTTTTGGTGGGGCGAGGCTCCCGAACCGCCTTACAATTGGACCAGAGCCGCTGATTACCGCCTAGGACAGGTGTCAATATGTCTGAAAACGTGCCGAGCCGTGGTCGAGCGCTTGGCCACGGCTCGGCGGGCTATTGGATCTAATCAAACGATGTTTAATGCGGAATTCTTTCGCTCCGCGAGGCACCTGAGGCCGCTCGGGAGCCTCGCCCCACCAAAAGAATCGGCCTCGTCCCGCGGTGAAGGAAACAGAAGAGTTTTTACAGAAGGTAACGAAGGCAACGAAGGTTTTACGATGGCGTGCAAGCGGTTAGCTTGAGCCGATTCGCTACCGACACTGAACAGGATTAGCACACAAGGCGGGGCGAAAACGCCAAGGCAAAATTGCACAACAAGGCCGCAAAGGTCGCAAAGATCCGAAACAGAGAATCCCTCTTTGTCTCCTTTGCGGCCTTGCTGTGAAAATCATTAGGTTGCTTCCAGTTCCGGTTCGCGGTGGACACGTCGTCAGGCCTCCTGGCTCCTGAATTCTGGCTCCTGACTCCTCACTCAGCTCCTATTCGCATTTCCATCAAAACCTTCGTTGTCTTCGTTACCTTCTGTAAAAGATCTTCCGTTTCCTTCCGTCTTTGTGCGCTTTGTGATCTTCTGTGCTAAACCATGGACCTCTTCAGCGCCTACCCGTTTGCGGTCCAGCAATGGGTCTTCGCGGTGGTAGCAGCGATTTGTTTAGGGCTGTCAAAAACCGGGTTTACCGGTATGAGCATGTTAGGGATCGCGTTGATGGCCGAGGTTTGGCCTGCCCGTGAATCCACGGGTGTGATTTTGCCGATGCTCATCTTCGGCGATTTCTTTGCTGTCATTCTGTTCAGCCGGCATGCGCTCTGGCCAGAGGTATGGCGGGTCTTGCCGCCGGCGGTGATCGGTGTGGTGATTGGGTTCGGCATCTTTCAGCTTTTGCCCGGAACGATCTTTGGCCCCATGATCGGTTGGATCATTCTGGCGCTCGTCGGCCTGCAACTGTGGCAACGCTCAGAAGCAGCTTCCAGGCGGTTAGCGGAGCTGTCCGGAGAAACGGTTACCTCAGTTAATGAAGATGAGGACCGCGGAAACGTTGGACGGAGATCGCTGCGCTGGTCGCTCGGCGTTCTAGCCGGGATCACCACCATGCTCGCGAATGCCGCCGGACCGGTGATGACGGTTTATCTGCTGATGATGCGTCTGGCCAAATACGAATTCGTGGGCACCAGCGCCTGGTTTTATTGCATCATCAACTTGACCAAACTGCCCTTCAGTTACTCCCTGGGTGTGATCAACCTGGGCTCGCTCGGGTTTAATCTGATTCTTTTACCTGCCGTGGCAGCAGGCTCCATAACCGGCCGATGGTTGCTGAAACTCGTACCCCAACTCTGGTTCGAACGAATATTGCTAGCATCCGCTGCGGTCGCCGCCGTCCGCTTAATCTGGCGTTGAACGGCAAAGGAAACGCCGTGATCGCCGGGAGCGGACACGTCCTAGCGAGTGCCTGGCTTCAGCCAACCTTCGAAAGAACTCCCCTACGCCAAACGACCAAAAGTCCCGGCCGCATAAAATTCG
>JAFAIO010000252.1 GCA_019236675.1 Verrucomicrobiota bacterium | reverse complement strand
AGGCTCCACTGGGCAGGCGGATTACTTGCCAAGCCTCCTCGTTGGTGTGCTTTTGCTTTAGCAGGTCCAAAGCGTTGCTGCTCCAATAAATAATGTTCCCTGTTGGAATTGCACCCGCGCAGCGGGTTGAAGATGCTGAAGGGGCGGCAGATCGGGCGTTTCAAGGCGACGTGTCGGTGAAAGGTTTTCCATTAACTCCTTGTGAGGGCGGGTGTCTCTTTTCGGCATCACCTGGGGTTAAAACCCAGGCTGAGTCCTTAAATCCCTTCGGGATAAATTCCATCGATCACACCGAGAAACCTCGCCTGTTCTCATTCCTCATTGGCGGAGGTGCGCATTTCTCGAGGACGGCGAGGGGCCCGGGGCACCCGCAAACCTTGATGTTCACTTCATGTGGAAGAGGACGAATTCTTGACTTCGTGAAGAGACTCCTCTAAGCCCTATGCAATTTTTAAATGTCCACTTCTCAGACGGGCTCGGGGCAACCAAAATATAGACGAATCGTTCTGAAGTTGAGCGGCGAGGCGCTACGGGAGCCGGGCAGTCCGGAGACCATTTCTCCGGATATCGTCACCGGCATCGCCAAGCAGATCCAACAGGTGCGCGATTTTGGGGTCGAAGTCGCGGTGGTGATTGGCGGCGGCAACATCTGGCGAGGATTGACCGCCAGCCATCGAGGCATGGATCGCACGACGGCAGATTACATGGGGATGTTGGCAACAATGATCAACGGGATGGCGCTCCAGAGCTCGTTGGAACAACTGGGAGTACCTACTCGGCTACAAACTGCCATCGAGATGGCGAATGTGGCCGAACCGTTCATCCTGCGACGGGCTATCCGGCACCTGGAATTGGGACGAGTTGTCATCTTCGGGGCAGGTACGGGGAACCCATTTTTTTCCACCGACACTACGGCTGCGCTCAGAGCGAGCGAGATTCGGGCGGAAATCATTCTGAAAGCGACAAAAGTGGACGGGATCTACGATAGCGACCCCAAACAGAATCCTAACGCCCAGCGCTATGAAACCGTCAGCTTTACTGAAGCCATCACGAAACGATTGAAGGTGATGGATTCAACGGCTTTCAGTCTCTGCATGGACAACCGTATCCCGATTATCGTGTTTGATATGGCAAGGCCGGAGAACATCAAGAAGGTGGTACGGGGCGAAAAGGTAGGTACGTTGGTAACGGCCGATTGAGGCTGCGGATGGGATGAGGGGGCCACTGGCCGAACTTATAAACCTGGCTGCAAAACCGTTCTTATGACTCCAGACGACATTCTATTAGAAACTGAAGAGGCAATGGAGAAGAGCGTCGAGTATATGAATCACGAATTCGCCTCTCTGCGGACGGGGAAGGCTTCCCCGGCCCTAGTGGACAATATCGACGTGAACGCCTACGGGGCTTCGATGAAACTGAAACAACTGGCTCTCATTTCCACTCCGGAGCCGCGCTTGCTCGTTGTTCAACCGTTTGACGCGAGTGTTATTCGAGACATTGAGAAGGCGCTGATCGAGTCCAAGCTGGGAATTACTCCCTCCGTGGATGGTAAAATCATCCGGCTTCCGATTCCCGAACTCTCCGAGGAGCGGCGAAAAGACCTGGTCAAAGGAGCTCGGCACATGGCGGAGGAAGCTCGAGTGCGAGTTCGCGGGGCTCGTCGAAACGGGATCGACCTGGTAAAGAAGATCGAGAAAGAGGGTGAGATAACGGAAGACGATCGCCGGGACCTGGAAGAAGAGATTCAAAAACTAACGGACAAGTATGTCAAGGAGGTCGATCAGCAGTTAGAAACCAAAGAAATGGATATAATGAGAGTATGAAGTTGGGGCGAGTCGCGGTTTTAGTGGTTTGCCTCTTCGCAGGCATGGTCCGGGCACAAGCTGCACCGGCACAAGAACAAGCTTCCCCTTCGCCAAAGGCGAAACAGCGCAAAACCGCTGTCCCTAATGTTCCTCGGCCTGCTCCTGAGTTTTTGTGGGCAAGCGTGAACGGCAAAGTGAAACGGCTAAAAGACGTGCAAGGGCAGCCTGTCGTCTTGATCTTTGCGACTGACCCGAACCAGAAGGAATTCAAGAAACAGGTCAAGAATATCACGAAACTCTACAAGGCTCTGGCCGAGCGCAAAGCCTTGTTTTTCGTCGCGTTCACGCGGGAGACCGGTGTGATAACGGGTTCGGACGTTCCGTTCGTGGTTCTACCGGATCCGGGCTCGGCGGCAGATGCCTACCGGGTGGGGGATTTTGGAATTGCAGTGATTGGTCCGGACGGCAACCTGGACTATGCGACGGACCGAATCATTCCCGGCATAAAGATTATCAATGTGATGGATAATTCTTATGCGATCCAGTCGCAGGAGCGGAGGGAGTGATTGGGGGCGCGAAGAGTAGGCAGTAAGCAGTAAGCGGGAAGAGCAAGCAGTGGGAGGAGCTAGGAGCTAGAATCTAGGAGCTAGGAGGCGCACGGAATGGCTCGGATGGGACTCATGAGACACATGGGACTCATGAGACCAAGCGTACACTCATTAGTCGCATAAGTCTCATAGGTCCCATCCGCGGCACGCCTGAAAGCCCCTCCTAGCTCCTAGATTCTAGCTCCTACTGATTACTGCCCTACTGTTCACTGATTACTCTTCGTGCCCCCATGAAGCATGACCCGGCCACCGTTAAGCAGCACCGCTACGCACGTGCGGTCTTTTTCCACAACCTATTGAGCGGGAAGGCGACTCCGCAGGTTCTGGCTTCGGTTCGGGAACGGATTTCCTCCTCGGTTCCGGCGGTTGAGGAGTATGGAATCGAAACCGAAGGATTAACGCCTCAAAAGATAAGGCACGCGCTCGATCAACGGCCGGATCTGGTTGTGGTTGCGGGTGGAGACGGCACCGTCCGGCCTATCGCTTCAGAGTTGGTTGGCACCAACATTCCTTTAGCCATCATTCCGGTTGGCACGTTCAATAACCTCGCTTTGAGTCTGGGACTCGCATCGGACCCGTTGGCGGCTTGTGCGGTTGTCGAGGACGGAGCGCTGGCCCGGATTGATGTCGGGACCGCAGACGAGAACAATCTCTTTTTTGAAGCTGCCGGAGTGGGTGTCGATGCCGAGATGTTTCCGCTAGGCGAAGAGATTAAGCGAGGCCGTTTACTGGCGATCTTCCAAGCTCTGCGAACCGTACTGCTTCATCAACAGACTTCGGTTGAGTTGAGGTTTGATCGGCCGGTAAACCAGGCCTACCAAGCGTCGTTTCGAGGTTATGTCCCTCTGCACCGTCGAAGACGGCGCTTTCGAAAGTCAAAAAATCGAGTTCGGCTGCGGTGCTCGTTCTTAGCGGTCGCTAACGGACCCTTTTATGGAACCAACCTGACCGTATCCCCCGGCGCGAAGATCGATGACGGTCTCTTGAGCATCGCAGTTTATCGGGACTTCAGTAAGCGCGAGCTAGCGCTTCATCTCTGGTCGATTAGCCGAGGGACTTATCGGCTTCATCCGAAGGTAGAGACGTTTGAAAGCCGTCGCCTCGACGTCTATAGCCGAACTCGCCTACAGGTGCATGTAGACGGAGTTTTGATCGGCACGACGCCGGTGAGGTTTGGGGTTCGACCGGGAGCGTTGGCGGTTTTGGTTCCGCGGCCGGCTGAAGTGAAAGGTGAAAAGTGAAAAGTGAAAGGTGATTGGTGGCCGGGGGCGCAGTAACTTTCGTAATCCCGCCTTCGCCAAGCCTACGGCGCGGCAGGCCGTCCTCGTCGTCGTCCTCCCGCCTTCGCGCCGTCGTCTCAAACTCCTGACGATGGGAAGAGCAGTACTGCGCGGAGACACACTAGTCCCATTAGTCCCATAAGTCCCATCCATGGCACGACTGCACGCGTGTTCCCCTCATGAGCGCGGCATTACCCAGCGCGCGCCTAGTTCGACTTGGACGATTTGTTGCAAGGATTTGCGCGGGGAGCAGTTGCATTTACACAAATTAGTTGTGGTTTTCCACTTGATCTCGAGGGTGCGTCGGGCCAAGCTTGACTCCCTCTCATATGACGTTAACCGAGAAAATTTTGGCGCGCGCAAGCGGGCGACCCCGGGTTGAGCCTGGCGATAATGTTTGGGTCGAAACCGATATTTTGCTGACACACGATGTCTGCGGGCCAGGGAGCATCGGAGTGTTCAAGCGTGAGTTTGGACAAGACGCGAAGGTTTGGGATCCGGCGAAAATCGTCATTATCCCGGATCACTACATTTTCACTTCCGACCGGCTTTCGAACCGGAACGTGGATATTCTCCGTGACTTCGCCAAGGAGCAGGGGCTGCCTTACTTCTATGATGTTATTGATGACCCCAACGGCTCATGGAAGTTCAATACCGAAGCCGGTCAAATAAAGCGTCAGTACGGAGCTCGCTATCAAGGTGTATGTCACGCGGCGCTGCCTAAATTAGGTCATGCGCGGCCAGGCGAAGTTTTGTTTGGTACGGACTCCCACACCTGTATGGCAGGAGCGTTTGGCGAGTTCGCGTCCGGTATCGGTAACACGGATGCAGGCTTTATTCTCGGGACCGGAAAACTCCTTGTGAAGGTGCCGGAGACGATGCGGTTCTATTTGGAAGGCGAGATGCCTCCCGGGGTTATGGCCAAAGACGTCATACTTTGGGTAATCGGCGACATCGGATTTGATGGTGCGACTTACCGGGCGATGCAATGGGAAGGGCCAGGTGTCAACTCACTGGACATGGATGATCGCATGACCATCGCGAACATGGCGATCGAGGCCGGCGGCAAAAACGGGATCTTTCCAGCGGACAAAGCGACGCACACTTACGTCAGCGAGCGGACTAACCTCAATGGGACGAAGACCGACTATAACCCGGTCGAACTCGATAAAGATCAGAAATTGATCTTCGATAAAGTATACGATCTTTCGAAGCTGGAGCCGACAGTGGCGATGCACCCGAATCCGGGGAACCGGGCGTTAGCGAAGGAGTTGGAGAAGGTCAAGCTGGATCGAGCGTATATTGGTTCGTGCACTGGAGGCAAGGCCAGCGACTTTGTCGCGTTCGCTAAAGTCGTCAGAGGTCGCCACGTCAAGATTGATACATACGGAGTGCCGGCGACATCGGACGTGGTGCAGGAACTCAAAGCGACGCGCTGGGACACACAGTCGGTCTGGGATGTGTTAGTTGATGCGGGAGTAACGATGACGGAAAACGCGTCCTGCGCGGCGTGCTTGGGCGGACCGCCAGATACGTTTGCCCGGCTGAACGCTCCGTTGACCTGTATCAGTGCGACCAACCGGAACTTTCCGGGACGCATGGGAAGCAAAGAAGCCAAAGTCTATTTGGCTAGTCCCTACACGGTTGCTGCCTCGGCGTTGACCGGACATGTTACCGATCCCCGCGAATTTTTGAGCTGAAACAAATAAATTCACCACAGAGACACGGAGTGCCCAAAGATGTGATTGGTGATTCGTGATTGGTGAACGGAGAGGTCCTGTGGACCACCAATCACCTCTCACTAATCACCAATCACTTTCCGTCTGTTCTGTGCCTCTGTGGTGAAATTGGTTCCCCAGTTAAATTATGGCTAAAGTAATTACCAGCCCAGTTTACGTAGTCGGAGATAATATCGATACGGACCAGATTATCCCGGCGCAGTATCTCACCTTGGTGCCAACCATTCCGGAAGAGTACAAAAAGCTCGGCTCCTATGCCATGGTTGGTCTTCCGGACGAGTTGTATCCGACGCGGTTCATGGCGGAAGGAAGTACCGAAGCAGAATATAAGATTGTCATAGCAGGAAAAAACTTCGGCTGCGGCAGTTCACGGGAACACGCCCCTATTGCCTTAGGGGCGGCTGGGGTGGAGGCAGTGGTGGCTGAATCCTATGCCCGGATCTTTTTTCGAAATAGCGTGGCAACCGGTGAACTTTATCCGTACGAATCGCGTGAGAGGTTGATCGATATCTGTCGCACGGGCGATATCGCCACTCTGGACTTTGACACCGACACGCTCACGGTGGGCAATCAAACTTTTTCGTTAAAGCCGATTGGAGATGTGCGTCCCGTGATTGAGGCCGGCGGAATCTTCAATTACGCCCGACAGAGCGGGATGATTCCGAGCAAGGCGTAGCTTTTGCGAGGCAAAGAGATAGTGGCAGCCATCGCGGCCGTTCCGGCAGTAAGCCGGACCGCGGCGTAAAAATTTCGGCTTCGAAATCATCCCTTCTGTAGCTGGCTGCCGCGTATATCTTATGCGAGAACATCCTGCGTAAATGAGGTTCTCGGTCATTACTCCTTGTCTCAATCGCGCCGACCTTCTTGGGGCGACCATCGAAAGCGTGCTCGCGCAGGAGTATAACGACTTTGAACATTGGATCATAGATGGGGGATCAACCGACGGTACGCTGGATGTACTGAAGCGGTATGCGGATCTGCGGATTGTCTCGGAGCCGGACCGCGGTCTTTACGACGCAATTAACAAGGGTATCCGTTTGGCAACTGGCGACGTCATCGTTATTTTGAATTCGGATGATTTGTTGGTTCCTGGTGCGTTCACTATCAGCGCCGAAATTTTTCAGCATACGGTCGGAACGATGATCGTTTCGGGCGGTTGCCAGATTTTCAGGAATACTCCTGAGGGGACCGAAATTGAGATGCACCGGTATTCGGACCCTCGTGAATACGCGTTGTCGCTTCGTAACGTCACGATTGGTAAGCCTAACCTCAACGCCCGTTTCTTCCGGCGAAAGGTATTTGCTGAGATTGGAGAATTTCACCTCGCTTATCCAATGTCGGCCGATCGAGATTTTCTGATCCGAGTTGCGTTGCGTCGGCTGCCGGATGCGCCTGTAGCAAAGGTGCTGTACCGATACCGTTGGCACGCCGGGTCGCTCACTATGAACAGCGGTAATACAACTCTGCTTGCCGCAATGAAAGAGAACGAAAGGATCGCCCAGTTCTATTCGGGCTTCTCCGGTCTCAGTGCCTCTGATCTCAGAAATCTGCGTACGCTTGGGAAGAGAAGCGGGGCGACTGCGCTAATGATTCTCGCACTGAGAGGTGCCTGGGGTGAATTCTGTAGGGATTTAGTCGCGAAAATTGTTTCAGATCCGTCGTTCGTATTCGTACTGTCTCGTGCTGGGACAGCGGCGATCTTCCGGCGCCTTAGAATATGGGTAACCTTGCAACGAAATCGGTAGAAGAACGGATCAGGGTCCTACACGTGATCGACAGCTTCGACCTCGGTGGAGCGCAGGCGGTTCTTCTGAATTGGTTGAAATACCACGATCGTTCCAAATTTGCGGTCGAGATCGCAACTTTTCATGCAACCGAGCAAAGTCTTTTCATGCACAGAATGCGGGAACTGCGGATTCCCCTGCATGTGCTTGGCTCCCGGCGTTGGTTGCCGACCCATGTCTTCAAACTCGGCTGGTTGGTGGTAAGGAATCGATACTCGGTGGTTCATTGCCATCTTTACGCGTCGAACTGGATCGGAAAACCGATCGCTAGGCTGGCTGGCGTACCGGCGATCATAGCGCATGACCAGTGTAATGATATGCTTCGAATGAAGTCGCGTTTGGTCTGCTTAATCGATCGATGCACAAATCGATGCGCAGACGCAATCATTGCCGTCGCGGAAAGCATCAAAGAGTTTCTAATAAGATGCGAGCAAATTCCCGAAGCGAAAATTCATATACTACCGAACGGAGTCGCGGAATCATCATCGACCGTATCTCGGTCCGCGGCCGGCGGTGTCATTGGCGGAGCGGGGCGGCTGACTCGACAGAAGAATTTTCACAAGTTTCTAGCGATTGCCCGGGCGCTCAAGGCACTGGATCGAAAGTATCGCTTTAGAATCGCAGGCAGCGGGCCCCTGCAAGCAGAGCTTAAACGCTGCGCTGATTCGCTCGGGATTGAGGTCGATTGGCTAGGCGAGTTGACGTCACTTGATCCTTTTTTTTCCGAGATTGATCTGTTCCTTCTGACCTCTGATTTCGAAGGATTACCGATGGTGATCATCGAATGTCTGCAGCGAGGAGTGCCAGTCGCAGCGACTGCGGTTGATGGGGTACGAGAACAACTCGCTGATGCGGTTCTTTTGATTTCGCCCGAGGCTGACATTCGAGAGTCTGCCAGACATATCCACGAACTGCTATCGGATTCGGAACAGTTATCTCGATCGATTGTCAAAGGCCGACGATTAGTCGACGAACGATTTTCGGCTAAACGCCAAATAGCTGAAATAGAGGGGTTATACCTGCGAATCCTTGCCGCTCGCGACTTGAAAACAAGAGCAAGTGCACAGCTGTAATCCGAGATTTTTATGCGTTGCAATTCCCTCGATTCTGGCTACACATTCAGCCGCAAAACCTCCTGATGCGTGCCCGGGAACAAGTAGAAGACGGCAAGTGGCTTTCTTCGCCCGACTTTCCCTGGCTGGTGATGCTCTTGGCTTTGCTGGGCATGGTTTATCTGCCTTGTCTGATGGTGCGGTACGCTTTCATGGACGACTATGCTCTGCTTTATGAGGCGCGGGAAAATTTCTGGCAGATTTTATCGGTCTTTCTGGCCGGAGGTCGACCATTTTTTGGTTATCCCGTGACTTTTCTTTATTCGCAAATTGCTACTGTCGATAACCTCTGGATCATGCGTCTGATCGGGCTGATCGGGCTCGAGTGTTTAGCTGTATTCCTGTTCTGGTTTGCGAATCGTAGCGGTTGGTCGCGGCTCGGCGCGTTCATCCTTTCTGCAGGAGTCCTAACATTGCCGGCATGGACTATCTACGTTTCGTGGGCCATCTGCTGTCTTTTTGGATTTGCGTGGGTCATCGCGGGAATTGCTGTGGCCTTGCTGGACGACTCGTGGCAATTTCAGTCTGTGTCTGGTCGCGCCGCGCGAGCGATTACCAGTGTTGTGTTGATAGTATTTGCTTTATTTACATATCAGCCAGCGGCCTGCGCGATCTGGTTTTTCTTTGTCGCCTATTTGTTTGGGAAAGAAAAAAGCGTCTCATTAGAAATCCGATGCTTTGTACGGGTCGCGCTCTGCTTTCTTGTAGCCTGCGGTGTGTTCTACCTGCTTTTTAAGATGTATGGTCGTATGCAACCGAGAGCGGCGCTGGACACCAACTTTCTGAGCAAATTGATCTGGTTTTTTAAGGAGGTGGTTCCTCGGGGATTTTCGTTCGGTTGGCTGGGGTTACCCGATAAAATCTGCCGTAGAACAGAGTTGGTTTTGGTCGGCGCCACGTTAGTAGTGTTGCGCTATAAAGATAACATCGGGCGATTGATCACTATCGCCGCGTTGCTGCCTTGTTGTCTGGTGCTGGGATTTACTGCGAGCATTGTTAGTAGTGGCCAATGGCCAACGTTTCGATCGACGGTGGTCGTTTATTCGATTGTGTTCGTCATTCTGGCATTTGTCCTCGTCGAGATTCTGCAGTTTCTTTCCTCACGACCGATTGCGCAGAAAGCGGCGGCTGGATTGGTTGTCTTTGCGGTTTGTGCGCTGGCCGCATTCAACTTGAACCATTACGTTGTCTATCCGCAGGTGACGGAGTTGGCGATGGTCACGTCGCAGGTGCGCCGAACCGATTTCAATGACGTTAATCGAATCCTTGTGGTGCCAGCTCTGGACCAAGACAGCGTCGCTGGTCGCGTTTTTTTTGACGAGTTTGGCCAACCGTCCACGGCCAAGCCGTGGGTTTGGCAACCGATCGTCAGACTTGTTATGAAGAAGGTTTTCCCCCAGTCTTACGAGAGGCTCAAGCAGATTCCGATCGCTGTGGACTCAACCGGAATTCCTTCTGGAGATCCGCATGTGCGCATATTCAATTTTCATGAACTACAAATGGTGCGATGAATCTCCAAGGCAAACGGGTCCTAGTCACGGGTGCGGAGGGGTTTATCGGCTCTCATCTGGTTGAACACCTGGTGGCTGCGAGAGCGCAGGTAACGGCGCTGTCGCAGTATAATTCGTTTAATTTCTGGGGCTGGTTGGAAGAGCTACCCTGTTTAGAGCAAATCAACGTGGTAACCGGCGACATCCGGGACAGTCATTTTTGTCTGAGTCTCCTTCAGAACATTGACGTCGTGTTTCATCTGGCAGCCTTGATTCCCATTCCTTACTCCTATCGGGCTCCGGACAGTTATATTGACACGAATATCAGGGGCACCCTGAACATCTGTCAGGCAGCGCTCTCGCGAGGAGTTGCCAAATTTATACACGCATCTACCAGCGAAGTTTACGGCAGTGCGAAATACGTTCCGATCGATGAGAAACATCCGCTGCAGGCTCAATCGCCTTACAGTGCCTCCAAAATCGGTGCGGACGCGGTTGCTACCAGCTTTTACTGTTCTTTTCAGTTGCCGGTCGTGATCGCTCGCCCGTTTAATACGTATGGGGCGAGACAGTCGGCTCGCGCGGTGATTCCGACCATTATATCGCAAATCGCGGCCGGGGTGAACGAGGTGAAACTGGGTGACCTGGCGACAACGCGAGATTTCACCTTTGTAGAAGATACGTGTCGAGGTTTTTTAGCGATTGCCGGAATGGATAGCGGTCTGGGTGAGGTCTTCAATATCGGTTCGGACGAAGAGACATCGATCTCTGATCTCTTTAAAACGATTGCGGCGAACATGGGCAGCGAAGCGCGAATTGTTGTTGATCCGAATCGGGTTCGTCCGGCTACGAGCGAGGTATTGCGTTTGCGCTGTAACTATCGAAAATTGCGCGATGCTTCAGGATATCAGCCCCAGGTCTCCCTGCAGGAGGGCCTGAAGCGAACGATCGATTGGTTTCGATCGCCCGAAAATCTTTCTCGGTACAAAGAATTTGTGTACAATGTGTAAACGGGCTGTGGTACTTGCCGGCGGGACCGGAACTCGATTGCGTCCTTACACGATCGTTTTACCGAAGCCGTTAATGCCGATTGGCGACTATCCGATCCTCGAAGTGATCGTCCGCCAACTCGTAGGGCAAGGATTCACTCATATTACCCTGGCGGTCAATCACCAGGCAAATCTTATTAAGGCGTTCTTCGGGGATGGAAAACAGTGGAACGTCCGCATTGACTACTCGCTTGAAAATAAGCCATTGAGCACGGTGGCACCGCTCACACTAATACCGGATCTACCGGAAAACTTCCTGCTGATGAATGGCGATGTGTTGACGGACTTAGATCTGGCCGCATTTCTGGAGCGGCATGTGACCGCGGGCCGACTATTTACCATCGCAGCTTCGCGTCGCGTGCAGTTGATTGACTATGGGGTCCTTCGGACTGATCCTTCGTGTAGACTAACCGGGTTTGACGAGAAACCGCAGATGGAGTTTCTGGTAAGCATGGGAGTCTACGCGGTTAACCGAGCAGTTCTTGATTTTGTGCCGCTCGATACCAAGTACGGGTTCGACGATCTGATGGCCAGTTTGCTCGCCAAAGGCGAATCTGTCGCGGTCGATCCACACAAAGGTTATTGGCTCGATATCGGCAGACCTGATGATTACATGCGCGCGATCGACGAGTTCGAGCAACGGAGAGCCGAGTTTTTACGTAACAATGAATGAAGGCGTGTTGGTTACCGGTGCCGACGGATTTATCGGAACTCATTTAGTGAGGGCGCTGCGTGCCGCTGGGCACAAGGTCTTTGCTCACTCGAGGCGGCACGGAGATATTGCGCATTGTGCTCTAGACTTCGCGGAGGTAGGCCATGTTTTCCATCTGGCCGCGCGAACGTTTGTTCCGGAGAGCTGGTCGGTGCCGCTTGCTTTCTATGAAGTAAACGTTCTTGGTACGGTAAATGTGCTTGAGTTTTGTCGACGAGGTAACGCTTCCATGACCCTGATGAGTTCCTATGTTTATGGCCGGCCGGCGCGTTTGCCAATCGGCGAGGCCGATCCTTTAGAAGCCTTCAATCCGTATAGTCATAGCAAGATCCTGGCAGAAGAAACCAGCCGGTACTATGAACGGCAGTTTGGTGTACCGGTAACGATCATGCGACCATTTAATATCTATGGTCCCGGGCAGGATCGACGATTCTTAATTCCGGCGATTCTGACTCAGCTGATTGAGACCGACACAAGCGCCATCGTGGTTGCTGATCTGCGCCCGAGACGGGACTACCTTTTTATTTCTGATCTAATAGAGCTCTTGATGAGGACGGTTTTTCGCAGAGAGGGAGGCATCTTCAATGCTGGAAGCGGTTCATCTTGGGGCGTGGAAGAGGTGGTTGCTATCGCGAATCAGCTTGTGCCGACGCCTAAGTCCGCTCGTTCGGAAGGCGATCCTCGCCGAGACGAGGTTCTCAATGTGGTGGCGGATATCTCGCGCGCCCAGCACGAATTTCGTTGGGAACCCAAAGTGAGCTTACACGGTGGACTTCGTGAAACCCTTGTTTGGATGCAGGCGTCACAACAGCCGGCATGACGACGGTCGATATCATTTTGCCGGTCTACAACGAGGAAGAAGGATTGCCAATCTTTCACCAGGCGCTTTCCAGCGTTCTGTCCGGTCTTTCACTTCGTTACAGATTTCGCGTGATCTATGTGCTTGACCGATGCCGAGACAACTCACTTGACGTACTGAAGCAAATATCGGGTAAAGACGGACGCGTCACGGTGCTGCACCTTTCGCGCAGATTTGGGCACCAAATGTCGTTGGTGGCGGGACTGGATTACAGCGACAGCGACGCGTCGATCCTCATGGATTGCGATATGCAGCACCCGCCAGAACTTATTCCGCAGCTATTGGACCAATTCGAGCAAGGTTACGATGTTGTCCAGGCGATCCGGACATACGATCCGCAGACGCATCCTGCTCGGGCGTGGGCATCACACCTCTTCTACAAGATTCAGAATTGGCTTTCGCCGGTGGAGATTCCAGATGGAGCTGCGGATTTTCGGCTGATTTCACGCAAGGTGCGGAAGGTATTTCAAAATTCGATCCGCGAACAGAATCAGTTTCTAAGAGGACTATTTCAGTGGGTTGGTTTCCGCCAGGCGAGAGTTAGTTTCGTCAGCCCTGGGCGAGCGGCGGGAGTCACCAAGTATCGGTTTTTTAGATTGCTCTCTTTTTCTATTGCCGGCATTACCTCTTTCTCCAAAGTGCCGCTGCGGATCGCTGCCGTAATGGGCTTTGCGATCTCGGCTTTGAGTCTTCTCTACGGTCTCTATGCAATCGCCGCATTCCTGATCGTCAGACACCTCCCGCGTGGGTACACCTCAATAATCGTCGCCGTTACGTTTATGAGCGGTTTGCAATTAACAGTGCTTGGAATACTGGGCGAATACTTGGGAGAAGTATTCGACGAAGCGAAGCGCCGACCTCTCTATCTTATCGATGAGGTAATCGGGCGCGATGAACATCCATCACGGAGGCAATTGCCCGGTAAGGTCGGTGACGATGAAATCTGAATGCCTGGCCTGTGGCGGTAGGCTTAGACCTTCGGGCAGATATGTCGGGTTGTCGAGGTGCGAGGCGTGCAGCTTCACAACCGCTGATCTTGCACTCTCAGAGGAACAGCTGCGACAACTCTACACAGCGCACTATTTCGCTGGGGACGAATATCGCGACTACGTGGCGGATCGGCCAGTCATTGAAAAGCAGTTCCGGGTACGCCTCAGACGATTACTGAAGTTTGTGCCGGCTGAGCGAAGGCGGAACTTGTTCGAAATCGGTTGCGCCCATGGTTTCTTTCTGGCGCTAGCCCAGGAAGCATTCGATGCGGTAGAGGGGATCGATATTTCGGCCGATGCCACAGAATACGGTCGTGAAGTCCTGGGGCTGAACACGCAGAATGCCGAGTTTTTAAGCTATCCATTTACCAGCGTTCCTGATGTTGTGTCTATGTGGGATACGATCGAGCATTTGTCCCGCCCAGATCTTTATATTGGGAAAATAGCGGAAGCACTCGCGCCGGGCGGGATATTAGCGCTGACCACTGCTGATCTAGAAAGCTGGGCAGCCAAGATTAGAGGCAACAAATGGCGGCAAATTCATCCGCCGACGCATCTGCATTATTTTTCTCGCCGAACGTTACATATGTTGCTGGGCCGCTTCGGGCTAGAGGTTGTTTATATGGGCACTGAGGGAATGTATCGCAGCGTCGATACTATGGCCTATATCATTCTATGCCTGAAATCGAACCGGCATAACCTGTACGCTCGGCTCAAAAACACCGGTCTGTTAAATTGGGATCTTTACCTGAATCTTGGGGACATACTCTTCGTTGTGGCGAAAAAAGCATAATCCGTAGGCCGCTGTTTAGCCGGCCGCTTATCCCTGGGTATGGCACGGGGTTTTTCGAGGCATCCGGCGGACGGAAGCG
>JAFAIO010000227.1 GCA_019236675.1 Verrucomicrobiota bacterium | reverse complement strand
TTTCGGACGATGCGGATCACGATTGGATAGGTGAATTCGATCAGCTCTTTAGCTGCTGATTCATCATTCTTCCTCGCTCGCGCAATTAGGCTGAGAAGAGCGTCATCTGCCATTCAACGCGTTGATTCCATCGGCGCTGTCTCCGCCAGTTGCGCATCTGTCTTTATGAACGCAACGTAACAACATCGCAACCATAAACCCATGACACGCTCTCGGGCGGAGCTTGTGGCGACCACGTCATTGGACGGTTCAAACAGCAAAATCATCATCAAAGATTATGTCCTTCCTCAAAGAGTTCAGAGACTTTGCCATGAGAGGGTCCGTAATTGACCTCGCCATCGGTGTTATTATCGGTGCAGCGTTCGGAAAGATTGTAAATGCGCTTGTTAACAGCGTGATCATGCCGCCAATAGGTTTGCTTTTGGGGCGGGTAGACTTCTCAAGCCTGTTTTTGAATCTATCGGGTCAACCGGCTGGTTCTTTGAAGGAGGCTACGGATAAAGGGTTACCGGTGTTGGCGTACGGAGTGTTTCTCAACACGATTATCGAGTTCCTGATTATCGCCTTCGTGTTGTTCCTGGTGGTGAAGCAGGTCAACCGCTTCAAGGCGCCGCCCGAGGCGCCGAAGACGCCCGAACCGAGCGCCGAGGAGAAACTCCTTGGAGAGATTCGCGATCTCTTAAAGTCGCAGGGGACTACTAAAGCGTGAGAAGTGAGAGGTAAAGGCGGTGGGTTCCTATCAAGGCGCTGCTTATTTGGAATCTGCTATTTGGAATCTGCTATTTGCTATTCGCGAAGCGCGCTCCTACTTGAGCAGCTCCGTTATGACCAGGATGACGACTAATGCCAGGATGAAACTACGGAGCACCCACCGGGGCCGTTCCGGTCCGGAAAGCGCGACCCAGGCTACCACAGCCAAGATGAGACAGATTAGCGACCAGGATAGCATCGTGCGAAGAAGGTGTGGTTGTTTCGCAGGCTAAAACCATGCCAACTCGGTCTGTCGGGCGTAATCAGCTCGTTGTTAGGATGTTATGGGCTACTCGTCTGCCACCGTTTTGCCAGGAGCTTGCAACTGGCTAAGGTGGGATTGCATCCTGCGGGATTTTCTGTGCCTTGGATGCGAATTGGGGACGCAATTCATGCTGAAATTATCAAAGCTAACTCCAAAAATTTGAAATAAACTGGAGCTAATTGAGACTCTTCTTTCAGAGATGAATGCCCTGTTTGCGATTCGAAAGCTCGTGCTCTATTGCGCGACCGTGGCGCCACGGCCGGTTTCATTAGGTCTCGCGATGACATTGCTGACCGCCAGCATGGTCATTCCCGGACGGGCGCAAGTCGTCGATGGCCGCCAATTAGTGAAGGCACAGCTGGTCGCCGATACTCAGCACATTGAACCCGGCCAGAAATTCCGTCTCGGCGTTTTGTACACGATCGTACCGAAGTGGCACATTTATTGGAAATATGCCGGTGACGCTGGGATTCCAACCCAGATCGACTGGCAATTGCCTCCGGGATTTCGGGCCGACGCATTGCAATGGCCGCTGCCGACTCGAGATCAGGAGCCGGGTGGGCTTGAGGTGTTCGACTATAACGAAGAGGTGCTACTCTTTACCGAGGTGCAAGCCCCGGACCAATTGCCTACCGGGCCGATTGAGCTCGCGGCTAAATCGAATTGGCTGGTTTGCGAGCGCGAGTGTGTTCCCGGCGATGCCCAGCTCTCGTTGACATTGAATGGTGGGGGACAAGGTCCCGCGAATCAGGACATTTTTTCCAAATATTCCGCCTCGCTGCCGAAAGCCGTTTCGCCCGCCGGATACTCGCTCTCGATGAAGCCGTCTGGGAGCCAGATGGTAGTCGAATTCGCTGGGGTGCCACAGGGCAGCCGCCTCGATTTCTTCCCCGTGCCGCCAGAAAATGTTGTGCTCAACCACGGGAAACAGGCCGGAAATAGTGTTGTGCTCTCGGTTGATGGCGGAGCTGCTCTGGAGCGGTTAAAAGGGGTTGCGGTGGTGCAGGTTAATGGGAAGACCGATGCCTTTGACGTAGAGCTGCAAACCAGCGGCCACGCTGCGGCAAATGCCGGTGGCGTTAGCGCCGACCTTCTTGGTGTGCTGCAGGCGGTGGCATTCGCCCTGGTGGGCGGTCTCATCTTAAATGTGATGCCGTGCGTCTTGCCGGTCATCTCGCTTAAAATCTTCGGCTTTGTGAGCGAGGCAGGCGAACGGCCGGATAAGGCGTTTAGACTGGCGTTGGTTTTCTCGGCCGGCATCATGAGCTGCTTTGCGGTGCTCGCCGCCATCGTCACTTTCTTTCGAGCTGTTGGCGCCGAGGTCGGCTGGGGATTCCAATTCCAAGATTATCGGTTCGTGTTGGTGATCGCGTGTTTGGTATTCGCGTTCGCCCTGAACCTGTTTGGTGTTTTTGAGCTAACGGTATCAGCTCGAGCGACGGGTGGACTGGCGAAGCTAGCGGCGGGCGGAGGATATGGCGGCGCTTTTTTCCAAGGAACGTTTGCCACGATCCTGGCAACGCCCTGTACCGCTCCCTTTCTCGGTACCGCTTCCGCGTTTGCTTTTACGCAGCCAGCATGGGCGACATTCCTGATTTTTTTCTCGATTGGAATCGGAATGGCGCTGCCATATCTCTTGTTAGCCATACAGCCGAAATGGCTCCGCTACCTTCCTAAGCCGGGTTCATGGATGGTGCGGCTCAAACAGGTGCTTGGGTTCTTACTTTTGGCGACCCTGCTTTGGCTCAACTGGATCGTTGGCCGGCTCCGCGGTGTGGACGGGATGGTCGAGCTAGGAGGATTGCTTTTGATCATCGGTATCTTGGCGTGGATCAAAGGATCATTTTGGACACCGGTATCATCGGGGCGTTCGCGGGCTCTGGCGGCTTTGGCAATGGTTGCGGTGTTAGGGATCTCTATCGGAAGCTATTTCTTTGTTACCGCGCCGAGCAAAATTCCTTGGCAGGCGTTCAGCCAGCAATCGCTAGACAAAGCGCTGCAATCCGGCCGGCCGATTTTCGTCGATTTCACGGCAGATTGGTGCCTCACCTGTAAGGCAAACGAACGGTTCGCCCTCGATAGTGCCGCCGTACGGGGAGCCTTTACTCAACAGCAGGTCGTGGTTTTGCGAGCGGACTGGACCCACGGCGATCCGGAGATCACGCAAATTCTCAAGGAACATGGCCGGGCAGGAGTTCCCATGTATCTCTTTTATCCCGGGGGCAAGGATCGTCCACCGGTAGTTCTTCCAGAGTTGATCAGCCCTCAGACGGTACTCGATGCCATGAAGGCAAGCTCCCAGACCGTAGTTGATGCCAGGAAGGCAAGTTGAGAAAAGTCGTCAGATTTATATCGTCTCTTCGTGCTCTGTAAACCCCTAGTTAACTGTAACTGCTAATATGACAATACGAAACCTATGTCTCGTTTTCGGTATGCTGGCCTTGAGCGCCGGAGCTTCTCTAGCTGGAGTCGAGGTCGGGCAACCAGCTCCTGACTTCGGCTTACCTGACACTAAAGGAGGAACGCACCAGCTTTCCCAATACAAAGGGAAGTGGGTCGTGCTTGAATGGTATAACCCTGATTGCCCCTTTGTAAGAAAGCACTATGGATCAGGCAATATGCAGGCACTCCAGAAAGAGTTTACCGCCAAAGGAGTGATCTGGTTGTCGATCGATTCGTCAGCGCCCGGCCAAGAGGGCAATTATCCCGCGGACAAATTGAATGAGATCGCATCCAGTCAAGGATCGGCTCGTACCGCGCTGCTTTTGGATCCGGACGGAAAAGTCGGGCACGAATATGGGGCGAAGACCACGCCTGATATGTACATCATCAATCCCGAGGGCAATCTGGTTTACGAAGGCGCGATCGATAGCAAGCCCAGCACTGCACTCGCGGATATCAAGACAGCGACGAACTATGTGAAAATCGCGCTCGATAGTTCGCTGTCGGGCAAGAGCTTTTCGCAGACGGTAACCAGGCCGTACGGTTGCAGCGTTAAATACGCCCAGTAGTTGGCGTGTACGGTTTTGGTGGGGCGAGGCTCCCGAATTATCTAGGTTGTCGCGAAGCTGCTGATTCTGCATTAGGTGCGGTGAGACTACTAAGAAAAGCTTGCCGAGCCGGCGGTGAACGCGGGCCACGGCTCGGCGCGTTTCTAGGCGTAATGATGTGCACTGGCAGCCATTTATCAGTTGCTTCGGTTGGAGTCTTGAGGTCGTTTGGGAGCCTCGCCCCACCAAATTGAATTGCAACGACCGGGACAAGAACGAAGCCGGGTCTTCGATACATCCCCCAGGGCGTGAGCGAGCGAAACACTAATGGTTGCGTCTTTGGGTTGACAGTTTTAAAGAATCCGCTTTCATAAGCGGTTTGCGCGTTGTCTGTCCGAGCTTTGCGCTAGGGTCGCGATGTGCTACCGTGACTTGCATTTAGCCTATGGCAGAACAAGATCCTAGATCCCCGAAACAGGATAAGAATTCTCGGAATTTCGGGAACGACAATAACAACTTCAATTGGCGCGGTGTCCTGCTCGTTGCCTGTGCGATCGCTTTGTTGGGAGGCTTCTTCTTCTCTCGCAGCGGTGCCTATGGAAACGTTGAAGACATTCCCTACACGGATTTCCAGCAATACCTCGACGAGGGCCGGATCAGCAAAGACGAACCTTTGCAGCTCGTAGTGACGGAAGGGAAACCGACGCAGAT
>JAFAIO010000213.1 GCA_019236675.1 Verrucomicrobiota bacterium | reverse complement strand
GGAAAATAGTTCTGTCCCTACAATCAGATCGGCAACCACACGTTCTTTCACAACGCTTCTGCTATTCTGGAAAGTGTTGCCATCGAGAAATATGTTCCGTGCAACTAAGCGTCCTTGGGTACCGAAGAAGACATCCCAGCCGAACTTGACACCAGCGCGCCCGCCGGAAAAGTAAGACGTTCCCGAATCTCCCGGAAGAATCATCTGAGGACCCCAGTCAGCCTTCAAGCCGCGACCCCATCGTACCAGGAACCCGACTTCGGCAAACGTGAAGACATTGCCTGCGGCAATCCCAGCGCCAGGGAGGATCTCCCAGGAATATCCCTGAGCCAATTCACGATTGAATCGCCATTTTCGCTCCCAGGACGCGGTGAATCCAAATTCATTGCCAAGCTGGTGGTTCCAGCCTCTTGCCAGTTGCTCTCCAAAGAGTGCGTGAACATTGTTCTGCACCTGTCGCCCCAAGGCCCATGGTCCGACGATACCTCCTAGAAGCTGGAGGGAATCCAATTGTCGAGCATCGCAGTCTTGAATGAAATCAAGTCCGGTGTACAACCACCCGGCGTACGGTCTGTCGCTCAGACTAGGGTTGCTTGCTCGGTGGTTTTCTGGAGTAAAAATGCTCTGCCCCAGAATTGTCCACTCCAGCCGGTCATCTGTCTCGCGGGTTGGACGGTGAAAGAGAAACGTGTGGTCACCGAGCCATCGGGACGGTGCATTCCAGATGCTGTTCTCGCTCAACGGCGCGGTTGTATACAAAAGCTCTATTCCGTTGGTGTAGTGCCGATCGTCCCCGTCGGGCGATATTCTCGAATTTTCTTCGACAGCGCTAAACAGACTTGGGGAAGTTGGCGTCTGGATCAATGCGGACGCGAATTCCTTGGTGGCGGGATCCGCGGCGCTGGCGTTCGCTGAAAAACCATAAAATTGTAATAGAATCGTTAAACAAAAAAGTCCTGAAAATCTCATCAGCCAAAAGTGTTACAGAGCTGCCGATTCAAGTAATTCCAGAATATGACAGCGGGTGCATTTATTGTAGACGAAGCTGTTACGTTTTGAAAAGAGAATACATGACGTCTCCCGCGATCACGGACAAAGAAGCGGTTACCAACGAACAGGCGGAGAACGCATCATCACGCTCAGGCCGCCGGGCATCTCGGAGCGAAATCTTAGCCTTTTTCTGATTGCATACGTTTCTACGGACGCTTGAAAGCAAACACGCCTTAGGAAGAAATTTTAAAGAGCGAATATCGAGAAAGGACGAGATGAAAAAAGGCTATTGGGCAGTTGCATACAGATCGATTTCGGATGAATCGGCGTCGAAGGCATACGCGGAATTAGCGATGCCTGCACTTCAGCCGATTGGCGCACGGTTTTTGACGAGAAGGTCGAGTAAAGTGTTACCCGGACGAAGCAGGTCTGCAGCAAGGAACGGTCATTGTCGAATTTGACAGTTACGAAACTGCGCTGGCCGCCTACGAAAGCGAGGCTTACAAAAAGGCTCTTCAGGCACTCGGCTCGGGCGCAGAACGCGACTTCGCATTGTCGAAGGCGCGTAGTGCATCGACCACTGTGCCTACACCATCACGGTCACTTCCGGCGTTCAGCGGGGTGTGAAAAGAGCAGCACTGCGTCGAGACAACCGTTCAAAACCAATTCGATGACTACAAGTCGAGGATGCTGAAACGGCGGTTTGGGATAGTGCCGTGAGTCGGTTATCATCGGCCGGTGGGAAAAGCTATTTACACCATCGACGCCTTTCCTGATGACGCCTAGCTCTGGCGAATCGATTGGATTGGCGGCGTTGCATATAATGCAGGTGTTCCAAGCGAACCGCTCATCGACTTCTTTGATCGTCCGTGAATCCTTTTTTAGAGCGCTTTCATCTGGATTTTACAGAGTTGCGACTCGAAGGACTCTGATACCGTCTATGGCTTAAACGGCCAAAGATCGAATTATATAATATCCTTATCTGAAGTAACTTAGCAATCGACTATTCAAATATCACGCACTTTTCACGCACTTTCTACAAAGACCTGGAGAATTCCGTTACCTGCGATTGATGTGCGCCTCTGAGGACGCCCTGAACAATGAGGTAAAAATCGCTTTCGGCCAGGGTAACCTACCGCTGGAAATCCGCTACGGGCACGACCTCGGGTAGCTGAAGGATATCCCGATCCGCCGCAATGATTTCGTCGAGATCAAACGAACTAAGATTGACGTCTTACCCGTCGGCAAAGTGCGTCGGCTGCTTGCGGCGGCGCTCGACCACGACCCCGGGTTGCTGCCGCTCCTTCTGATAGAGACTTTCTGCGGGGTTCGCCCGGAAGAGGCGGTGCGCGTGCTCTGGACCGATCTGGATTTACTGCACGGTCGTTTGACGATCCGGGCGGCGATTTCCAAGACCGGGACCGCGCGATCCATTGAGCTTGCACCTTGTGCGCTCGTCTGCGCAAGATCCGTTACCATGCCGGTTACCGCGGAGCCAGCTCTCGCTGGACACCGGGAAGCTTGCGTGACGCTTTTTGTTCCTATGATCTCGCGTACCACGGCTCGATCGACCGGCTGATCACCGAGGCGGGCCATACTGATATGCGGACCACCAAGAATCATTATCTCGGACTGAATCAAATGCTAATTCTGTTACAACCGACCGGGTGTTTGTAACACGTCACGGGATCGACATCAATCAGGCCGGCTCCGGCGCTAAGAAATCAGCAAGGTGGACAGCAGCGATTGGCCGGTCAGTTGCCACCCGTCTGGCAGTCCGCGTCGCCGCACTTTCTCTACAAACGCTGCGAGTGGGGTTCCTTCGGGCCGGGAGAATTCACCGTGTAATCGCCGATGCCACTCGCCTATTGCGATCCAAGGAAACTGTCCTCTCCGTTCATCCGCTGATGAACACACCACGTGGGCCGATTTTCGTTGATCTCTCGATAACCCACACGACGGTCATACACAGTATATTTGAAATATACCCCCTATGAAACCAAATCGAACCCACCGTCGGTTCGAGACTTTCGCGCAACGCGGCCCGTCACGCGTGATGTTGAGATTTGGCGTAATGCGAGAGACTTGTTTCGTCCCAGAATTTAGGGGTCCTCCCCCGACGGGGCCGGGGCCGCGCGCGCTGCGACCGCAGTCTTTGGCTGGGTGCTAAACTTTAATCGGGGTCGATTAATCGCGATTTTCGATCGATGGATTTCCTAGTTTTTTACCAGGAACGTTAGCTTGTGCTGAAATGGGCAATCAGGATGTTATTGGGTGCTAGGGCTGGCGGTCGGGGGCGGCGTTGCGGCCGGTTGTTGTGGAAAATTCTTGTTCATGAGTAGCACACTGTCCGGGGTTGTGTTAAAGGCGGTCACCCGGATCTTCCAATCATCGCCCTCACGAACATAAATATCTGACCAATAGCCCTTTATCGTGATAAGTTCGCCGTTCTTGCCTTGCCCAGTCTCAATCCATTCTCCAGTCGCCCTCGCTTCGTTGCCAGCCGTACCTATCATGTAGAAAGCATTCCCGTCCAACTTGCCGCCGAAGGCTATGGGGTGCCACCACTGCCACAGGTCTGTATAATATTTCTGAATGGCTTGCCGACCTATGATTGGTCCCGTTGGCGTGACAAAAACCGCGTCGCGCGTGAAGTTAGCGGCATAAGCAGCGGGATCGTGGTTCTGTTGTGCCTCATTAAGCGCCGCAAAGATTGCGCCGATCTTCTGGGTTGTCTCTGGATCCGCCACGTCGCTTTGTTGCGCGTAAATCGGCAAAGCAAAGCTGATTGCCAATCCTACGAGGGTAACTACTGAGCGCAGTTTCATTGTTTCCTCCGGTGTTTTAGGATGAGTTGTCGCTTCGCGATTTACTTCGGGATTTCTCAGAGTCGCCAGCAACATCCGTGTCGCCGGGGAGAGAGAATAACCTTTAACCAAAGGTTTTCTGGACGACGATGCAAATTGCACGCCTGAACGCATTCGAAGTCAATAAGAAACATGCGCAGTGCTGCATCGTAAGGAGTCGCAAGGTTCTCGGTTTTCGGATGTGTATACTGCCATTTTATGCCCCGCGTCAGTAAATCGAACGTGCCAAAAGCGGCGTTGCGATGGTCGATTGAAAGAGCCGGGATCGAGTTCGGGCTGACGTCGCAGACGTTGCGCAGGCGCTCGCTAAGACATCCGCGGCACCGATGCGGACGGTCCGTTCACGACTAAGCAGATTTGTGAGGCGATCTTTGGGTCAATGCACGTCGAGAAGCTCGCGACCCAGCGTCAACTGACGCGGCGTTGCGAACTCGCGAATCAGATCACTGAGGGGACGATCCTGGATCGCGGCGAGCTATCACGCACGTTCACGATGATCGCGGATGCGATCTCAAGTCGCGTGATGGGCGATAGTGGCTTGAGCCGCGAGGCCAAGGAAGACAATCTGCACGATCTGTCGGGTTGGCCGTTGGCCCTCGAGGACGTCGCGCACAGGCAAAGTCGGCTCCCGCGTTGTAGGGGTAAGCGTCACCACGAGGGCGAGAGCGAACTTGCATCATAGCCCCGCTGATGCTCCCTGGTTCGCTCAAAGACACTTTCGCACGGCCTCGTAAGTTGAAGTTTTGCGGCTATTAATCTCGAACCGTCGCACCGCCGAAAGTAGCGGGAATTTTGTTCCGAAACGTGATTTAACGCGCTACTGTAACGGAAGAAGCGATTGCTCGTGCAACGGGACCACAGTATGCCAGACGCTGTGCCGGCCGATTTCGCACCACTCGGTGTTAGCGCCAGATGTGGTTCGAAACCCATGGGCGGCCTCCAGCGAATGAATACCGTCTACGGCTTAAACGGCCTGCGCTCTCTCTGCGAGCCTTGGGGGTGCCCTCATTTTAATCCTCGACCCGTCTCGGCGAGCTCGCGGCTCTTGCGCTTGCTGCCGCTTTCCGAGGGGCTCACTGCACGAAACGGAAAGTATTCCGTTAACGGAA
>JAFAIO010000060.1 GCA_019236675.1 Verrucomicrobiota bacterium | reverse complement strand
TGCGGGTTCTTCTAATAAGGCAGAAGCCATATCGGTGAGCGGTCCAAGAAACGCCACGTGCAACGGGCGCGGATCGTCTTTCAGTGCCTCGCGAATAATCAAGGCGGAGCCCTCTGAAGGAACCGGCGTCTTTTCATCCGGTAACCCTTTGGTTGCACCTGGGAATACCGGCACTTGTCCCTGCAGTTCCATCAGCTCGAGCAGCTTGAGAACCTCATCATGACTGGCTTTAAGGCTGCCCGGCCCCCGCCGATCACCGAAATGCGCCGGGATAATCCCATGCAGATCAAACATCGGAGTTAGGATAGTGTGAACGATCGCATACTGATCGTCCGCTTCGTTCTTAGCGTCGGTATTGAGAATGACGCGAACTCTTTTGGCCGGGTCGGGAATGAAGATTGGGTCCATTTTTGTTTCTCTAGAAAAACCTATCTGCGTTAATCTGCGGTTCGATTTGATCTTTTGCCTTCGCGTCCATTCGCGCTCCTATTCGCGTCCATTCGCGGTTGCTATTCGTGTCCATTCGCGGTTGCTACTTGACGGCGCCTCCCATACCGGCGACGAAGTAGCGTTGAAACAGAAGAAAGACCAACATGACCGGCGCGACCGATATCAGGACGGCCGCGGCGAGCTGGTCGTATTGCGTGGAGAACTGGGTACTGAATTGCACCAGGCCGAGGGGCAACGTCCGAAGTTCATCCGATCGCAAGAAAATCTGAGCTAAGATAAATTCGTTCCAGGTTGCAACCCCATCGAGTATGCAGAGCGAAACCACCGCAGGTAACGCCAGAGGTAAAGCGATCCGATAGAAAATCCGGAACCAGGAACACCCATCGATCCGCGCCGCTTCAATAATCGCGGTTGGCAACGTCCGGAAATAACCCCGCATCACCAGCACTCCAAACGGCACGCCAAACCCGATGTAAAGAATGATCAGACCGGTGAGCGTGTCGATCAGGTTCAGAGCATTCATCAGGAGCGTCAAAGGAACTAGTGTCATCTGGATCGGCACAATCAGCCCGATCAGAACGTAAACAAAAACCTTGTTTGCCCAGCGAAAATGCATGTGGGTCAGCGCGAAAGCCGCCATCGATTCGATCAGGATGCCGATCGGCACCTTGACCCCGGTAACAATCACACTGTTCCAGAAATAGTTTCCGACTCCGGTCTGCCACGCTTCCGAAAAGTTCGCCCAACGGATCGACTTAGGGAGAGAAAACGCACCGTTCACTGCAAAATCTCCGGCATCTTTCAGTGCCGTGAGAATCAGGGTTATCACCGGCGTCACCCAAATTAGAGCAGCCGCGATCAGCGCAGCATAGAATATCGCAACCTTGGCTGACGGCATTCGTGCGCCGTACCTCGCTTGCGTGGACGAGTTGTGTGGCCCAGTTCCTTTTAACCTGGCCGAGATAGCGCCGGTAGATATCTGGCTCATATCTTTCGGGTCATCAGACGAATGTAAGGGATCGCAAAAATCAGGGTGAGCGAGAAAAGCACGATCGCTATCGCCGTCCCCAAGCCCACTTCGTTGTAGTTGTAAGTCAGGAAATACATCCAGGTGCTAAGCAGTTGCGTGCGGTTAGCGGGTCCACCGTTCGTCATCGCATAGATGATGTCGTACGCTTTCAGCGCGTTAATCGAGGTAATAGCGAGCACGATCAAGGTAGTCTCACGGAGTAACGGAAAGGTGACGTGCCAAAATCGTTGCAGCGGACCCGCGCCTTCAACTTTTGCCGCTTCATGTAGCTCTTGAGGGATGGTCTGAAGACCAGCCAGAAAAAGTAGCATTGGCAGCCCGACTGCATTCCAAGTCGCCGCGAGGATCACGGGATAAATGGCGATGTTAGGATCAGATAACCAATTTCTCTTAAGAAACTTTAAACCAAGAGCATCTAGCAGCTGGTTCGCCAGGCCAAGATCGGGATGGTAGATCCAAGTCCAAATCAACCCTACCACCGCCAACGAGAGAACAGCAGGAAAATAGAAGATGCTGCGAAAAATGTGGCTTCCTCGAAATCGCGAGTTCAACACCAAAGCCAGGCCCAACCCGATACTGGTCGGCACCAACAAAGCTGCTACCAGCCAGATGGCATTGTTTTTGAGCGCGATCCAAAACACCTCATTGTGCGTTAACAGAGTGACGTAGTTTTGAAATCCGACGAACACCTTTTTTGGCGCCACCCCATCCCAGCGAAATAAACTAAGGTAGGCCGAGTACAACATCGGGTAGACGACAACCACAGAGTAGATCACCAGTGCAGGCGCCAGAAAAACCCAAGGAAGGAATCGCAATTGGTCCCGCACTCTCGTGGGAGCTGGAGAACGTTTGCGTCCCGCCGAGACTATCTCGGCGGGCACTGTTGTCGTCGCCATCTTAGCAGTACTCACGCGCGCTAATGCGAAGCTTTATAATCCTCAACCGCTTTTTGGATCTGGGCGCAAGCGGCCTCCGGAGTTATGGAGCCTAGGACCATCGAGTCCTGGGCTTGAAAGAAAGCGTTTACCACTTCTTGAGGTAGGGCCTGATCTGTCGGCAGATAGAGTTGAACGCCAGATTGCAGCCATTTCACCATAGTGGTCGTAATTGGATGATCAGCGGAGGGGAATACGCCTACAACGGCGCTGGGTGAACCAAATTCAGACACATGTTTTTTGGCCACGTCCGGCGTAGTCATGAATGCAGCAAAGAGCAAGGCCGCTTTTTGTTGGTCCGGCTTCGACTTAGACCAGAACTGCACCTGCTCTTGGAAACCGGAAACTCGGACCGGTTTCTGGTCGGCCGGCGCAATGATGGGAATGTAGTTGTTAGGATCTTGATGTGTCGAAATGATATTTTGGTCTTCGATCCAAGGCCCTTGGAACGTCATGGCCGCTCGGTCCTGGAACAGGAGCGGCAACGATTCGTTTGGATCGAGTGAAATGAAACCGTCGTTAAAGTATCCTTTCGCCACCCACTCCTTCAGTTTTGTAAATGCTTGGATCACCTCGGGGGAACTATAAGACGCTTCCATTGCGAACAGCTTGTCATGAAGGGCCGGCCCGGCGAAATGCTCGATTAGAAAGTCGGTCGTCCGCATGGTCATCCAGCTGAATTTGCCGCCGCAGGCGAAGGGAATAATTCCGTTCGCTTTCAGTTTCGCGCAGGCCTGCTCGAGATCATCGAACGTTTTGGGTTCAGCAATTCCGAATTTATCGAACAAACTCTTTTTATAGAAGATCGTCATCGGCCGTACCCAGACCGGAATGCCATAGAGTTTACCGTTGTGCCGGGCCAGATCGAGCGCCGCCGGAACAATGTTTTTGTCTACACCGTATTGGGTTATTAAAGCTGGTGTTAGTTCGAGAGCGTGACCGCCGTCCTCATAAGGAGAGGCCAAGCTGCCTCCCCAATTGAACCACCCATCGGAGAGCTTCCCCGCCGCTGATGCGACCCGGACCGCCTGTTTAATCTCATCCGTGCTGTATTTGGTCCATTTGATCTTGATGTTAGGGTAAGTCTTTTGGAAATCGTCGATCATCACCTGCCATGGTTGAGTCGCGATTCCCCAAAATGAGACGGTAATGTTACCGGATGGAACTGGCGGTTTGGTCTCTTGTGCTGAAGCCGAACTTAATGAGCAGGCGAGGCCTGTTAGTGCTGCTGCAGTTTGCAGCCATTGGAACGTAGGGCATTTCATGATTGAAGAACCGATCGCTGTCTCCTCGGTCGGGGAGGGATCGCCTGCCCAGCGATCCGATTTTCCCGGAGCCCAGCCCAGAAGAGGCTAGAGGCGGTTATTCTTGTCAGTTTAATTGGTTGGAGGCGCAAACTCTGGAGCGCTACCTCGAAAGGAGTTTCTTGGCTGTCGCGGCCAATCCGGGGCCATCAATACCGTAATGCTTAAATATTTCCTGCTGGCTTCCGGTTACCGTATGCTCGTCAGCGAGCCCTACGATCTTGAAGCGAGCTGAAATTCCCGATTGTAATAACAGGCCGGCGCACGCTTCACCCAACCCTCCGTTCACACTGTGTTCCTCTACCGTGATCACTCCACCTGTTTCAGTCGCTGCCTGCAGAACCGCCGACTCATCCAGCGGTTTGATCGTATGCATGCTGATGACGCGACTTTCGATCCCCTCGGCGGCCAACAATTCCGCCGCAGCCACGGTCGGCGCCACGGTCTCTCCACACGCTATAAAACTGATATGGTTGCCCTGCCGGACCAGAGAAGCCTTTCCCAGTTCGAAGGCTGAGGCGACCCGAGGTAGATGCGGCATCGTTTTCTTGCCGAAACGAAGATAAGCCGGTGTCCGTAACTTGGCTGCCGCCTTGATGGCTGCCCGGGTCTCAAAATTGTCAGCGGGCGCCACAATCGTGATGTTGTGAAACGCGCGGAGAGCAGCAAAATCATGAAGAGAATGATGGGTCGTCCCCAGGGCGCCATAACTGACGCCGGCACTAATCCCGATGACGCTCACTGGGCGGTCCGAGTAACAGACGTCGTTCTTGATTTGCTCAAGCGAGCGCGCGGTCAGGAAGCAGGCCGGCGAAACAGCGAACACATTCTTGCCCGCCGCGGCGAGCCCGGCTGCGATCCCGACTAAATTTTGTTCCGCGATGCCGACTTCAACGATCTGCCCGGGCGCAGCTTTAGCAAAAGGAGCTAGTTTGGCCGATCCCCGCGAGTCGCTGGTGACGACCAATAGATCGGAATCCTCACGGGCCAACTCGAGGAGAGTGGATGCGAATACCTCTAAGTTAGCCAACGCCGCTTCCATTATTTAAGCGCGGCTTCCGCCGCCTCCAGTTCTGCCATCGCCAGGCTATATTCCTGATCGGTCGGCACCTTGTGATGCCATTTAGCGACGTTTTCCATGAAACTGACTCCTTTCCCT
>JAFAIO010000296.1 GCA_019236675.1 Verrucomicrobiota bacterium | reverse complement strand
TTGCGGGATACCAATCAAAATAACCTGTTTCCCATTCCTCGACAGAATATCCCAGACGCGGTCAACCCCAACGGTCGTTGAATTCGCGATCGTGTGCTTATCATAGGAATAGTCGGCGCGGTTGCGAAACCCATAGATCCCGAGCGCTCCAGGATTCCTGGACGAGGTCATGACCGACCACGCCGGAACGGTGATGGGCGGGTCGCAGGAACGCAGTTTACCGTAGGCTCCGGATTGGATCAATTGGCGGAAATTAGGTAAATGGTCGAGCCAAGGACCAAATAGAAGACCCGGCTCTGCGCAATCCAGGCCGATCACCAACACTTTTGGCTTCGTTTGCTTCCCAAATTTAAACAACATTCGGGCCCCTCCCCTGCACGCTACAGGTTCCGCAGCCGACAGACGGCAAATGCCGGGAGACGAATTCTACCCCGTCCGGGACCGTGGCAGCGGGTTGCAAAGATGGTCTTGTCATAGATTCACTGTATCTTGGCCGGTACTTCGTTTTTCCTTGAACCGAGGCAGCTTTGCTCAGAGGATAAGAGGAAGTTCGTTTTTTACTCAGGTGCATGCGAATGGGTTCAGTTTCTCAAGCGGATTAACAGCTTGGTTCATTCAGCGAAAAGCCTTTTGAAAATCCCACAAGAGATACCTGCCTATCACCATGAGGAGACCTTTTTTCCACTTTTAGACGCAACGAAAAAATCGGAAAAATATTTTGAAGTCGCAGCTAGAGGGTGGAAACAGGGAGCGCGAAGTTCTGTTCGTCGGTGGCGAAATCGACAAATTGGGCGACACATTTGAGAGCGGAAAGGGAGCTACGTTTGCACATTTGATATGCCAAAACCAAGGATATTCATTCTCGGCTTAGATTCTGCCACTTGGGACCTTATCCGGCCCTGGATTGCAGAAGGAAAGCTGCCCAACCTCGCTAAACTTGTCGGTCAAGGCGCCTCGGGTCCGCTCGAGTCAGTTATCCCGCCAATCACTCCCCCTGCTTGGACCTCGTTCATGACCGGCAAAAACCCCGGGAAACACGGCATCTTTCATTTCTTTGAGCCTGAGCCTAGCGGTTATTCGATGCGGGCCACCAGCGCCGGGTCTCGCCGGGCCACGACTATCTGGCAGCTCCTGTCTGCTGCAGGTCAGACGGCAGGGACAATTAATGTTCCCTTCACCTATCCACCCGAGAAGATCAATGGTTTCCAGATCTCCGGGATGGATACCCCTTCTGAGAAAAGCCCTTTCATTCATCCACCCGAATTACGGGGAGAATTGGAACAGGCTGTCGGATCGCTCCGCCTCGAGCTGCGCTATCTCAGCGGAATGAACACCGGAGAAAAGCATCAGCAAGTGCTCGACGAGATGGAAACAGTGGACCGCCAATGGAGCAAGGTCGGGTTCTACTTGTTAGAGAAGCATCCCGCAGACGTTATGATGCTGACCTTCATGTCCGTCGACACGGTGCAACACCATTTCTGGCACTTCTTGGATCCAACCCATTTTCTTCACGATCCGAAGGGCGCAGAGAAATTCGGTAAAGCCGTGCAAAACGTTTACGAGCGGCTGGATCAAATAGTCGGAGAGTTTATCAGCCGCTTGCCGGAAGAAACCACGCTTTTTGTGGTGTCGGACCATGGCGGCGGTCCCGTCTCAGACCGAGTGGTTTACCTGAATCGGTACTTGGCGCAATTAGGTTTGTTAAAGTACCACGTGGGCCAAAGCTCGGCACTTAAGAGCATTCGGAGCAATGTGACTCGCAAGTTGTACCGCTTCATTCGCGGCGCACTTAATTCCGATCAGAAGAAGATGTTATCAAACTTGTTCCCGAAACTGCGCGCGCGCGCCGACAGCGCCTATACCGCCTTTGACAACATCGATTGGTCGGCCACCAAAGCCTATTGCAGCGAAACCGCAGCGTCACCTCCAAGCGTGTGGATCAACCGCAAGGGCACCAAACCGCAGGGTATCGTTGAGGACGGCGAGTATGAGCCGTTGGTTGCGTTGATAACCGAAAAATTGAAGGAGCTGAAGGATCCGAGGACAGGCGAGGCGATAATTCCTGCGATCTATCGACGGGATGAAGTTTACCAAGGGCCACACTCAGGAGAATCACCGGATTTACTTCTTGATTGGTGGAGCCAGGGCCGATTTGCCAGCAGCCCGAGTTTCCCGGAGGACGGCGACAAGCCGCCGGTCTTTATTCGAAAGCACCAGCCGATGGACATGAAGGAGCACGAATGGGGCGGCGATCATCGGCGGGATGGAATTCTCATCGCTAAGGGCGGCCCGATCAGGAAAGGTGTGCAGATTAATGGGGCGCGACTAATCGACATGGCGCCAACTGTGTTGTATCTAGCCGGACAAAAGGTTCCTTCGGACATGGATGGCCGAGTGCTGCTGGATTTGTTCGAACCCGAGTTCGTGGCAAAGAATCCCGTTACCTACGACCAAGTCGATGCCCAGGATCAGGGCGGTGGGACCGGTCCGACTTATTCTGCCGAGGACGCGGCGCTCGTCGAGGAACGTCTAAAAGCACTGGGTTATATCGAATAGGAGGCCGGCTACCGTGGAGTATGCCTCGCAAGCGCGGTATGCTCTGCGGTTTGCGATTTTCAGGCCCCGGCTAGCTCTGGAATTAGAGTTTGCGCTCTGGCGTAATCCTCAGGCACTCCAATGTCGATGAATGCTCGAATCCCGTTGAACGCGACTGGTCTTAGCGCCCTTAACTGCTTTGCTAGAAAATCACGTTCAAAGGAAAATCTGGTCGGGACCAAATGTCTTAAGAAAATATCTCGCGGCAGACAGTAGACACCGGCGTTGATATAGCCAGCGGATACACCTTGTTTTTCCTCGAAACCGATTACGGTGTTCGTTTTCTCGTCGATCACGACTGCGCCGTACCGGGAGATATCGTTCAAATAAGTCACACCGACGGCGAGCTCCGTTTGTGAAGATTCAAAGGCGCGTATCAGGCTCTGCAGGTCGACGTCTGTAAAGGTATCGCCATTTAACACAATGACTCGCGATTCTCTGACCTTTTCCAATGCGAGCCGAATCGCGCCTCCTGTCCCCAGAGGTTCTGTTTCGACTGAATACCCAATCTCGATACCGCCGAATGCATCGCCAAAATAATCTTGGATAACCTCTGCCTTGTAGCCGACCGAGAGAATCACCCGCCCGACTTGTTGCCGATCCAGCAGAGTCATTAGCCACCAAAGGAATGGCCGTCCGGCGATCTCGGCCATCGGCTTGGGTACTTCACTGACTACCGCGCGGAGCCGTTTCCCTTCTCCTCCGGCAAGAATGATCGCTTCGATCACGCTACTCTCCACGAATGGGCGCCGTGTTCGACGAACATGCAAGTAGAGACAGCCGCTGAGAACTCAGCCAAGCACTTCATGACCTGCGGCCTTTTGGCCGGTTCGACGATGAACATCATAAAACCCCCACCGCCTGCCCCGGACACCTTCCCGGCACGGGCCCCTTGTTTCATCGCGGCCTCGTAAACTTCATTGATCTTCTGATTGCTGATCTGGTTCGCCATCCGTTTTTTGGCCTCCCATGACCTCCGCATAGCCACTGCTAACGCCTCAAAATCACCTTTGAGAATAGCTTCTTTCATGTGCACCGCCTCTGCCTTGAGAGCATGCATTGCCTGCACCGAGTCCTCTTTGCCGGTCTTCACATTCTGCACCTGTTCTTGAATGATGTTGGCTGACTCCCGGGAAACACCGGTAAAAAACAGAACGAGTGAGGACTCCAATTCCGCCCGATGTTCCGGCTTGATGCGCAGCGGATTGACAATGACTCTGTCGCCGTAGAACTCCATGAAATTAAGGCCACCAAATGCGGCCGCGTATTGATCTTGCTTGCCTCCAGCCAAGCCAAGATCAATTCGTTCGATTTCATATGCTAGACGAGCGATATCATATTCGCCCAACGGCAGAGTAAGGTACTCACGGAAGGCCTGGACTAAGGCCACCACCATGGTAGACGATGATCCTAAGCCGGAGCCCGGTGGCGCCTCGGAGTGAGTTGTAACCGAGATCGATAAGGGCGCTTGCCGGCCAAACTCTTTGTTTATGCGGTTGTACACTCCCACATGCAGCTCCAGGCCTTTTACCAAGGGAAGAACCTCATTCGCCGGGCCGTTCCAGTATAGCTCACGGTCCGCGGCAACCAGTTCCACTAACCCGTCATCGCGGGAGGTCAGCGTAACGTTCGCATATTTGCCGATGGTTACGTTTAAAACGAAGCCGCCGAATTCGTTTGAGAATGGTGAAACGTCCGTGCCACCACCCGCTAGTCCTAGCCTTAGCGGCGCCCGCGCCCTGACCTTTTTGCAGGATTCCTTTGGTTGCATTGGTTTGGCTTGCCTTTCTGCTTCTGTCTTTTCGCGGAAGGGCCTGAG
>JAFAIO010000357.1 GCA_019236675.1 Verrucomicrobiota bacterium | reverse complement strand
ATAACACTCCGCGTTTGGTGGAGCAAAAGTCTGACCAGAAACGACAACACCCCCTGAGGGATCTCACCGCGCGCGCGTGGCTCAAATCCGGCTCGACACGGTCTTGACAGAAAAACGATCCTCGGCACACCGAAATTTTCGCCGACTCGACTGAACTCGCCGAACCTCTTACCGAACGCTCTCGCCATTCACAAATGAAACAGGTACAGATCTTGGCAATTATATGCCCGATAAGGTTTTCATCAGCCATTCCAGTAAAGACAGCGAAACCGCCGATGCGATTTGCCATCACCTGGAATCCGCGGGGATGCCTTGCTGGATCGCACCGCGCGACATCGAACCTGGCGCCGATTGGACCGAAGGCATTCTGCGGGGCATTGCCAGTTGCCGAGTATTCGTGCTGGTCTTTTCTGAGCACGCGAACGAATCAGAACATGTGCGCCGCGAAGTGGGTAAGGCCTTTTCTTTGCATGTGCCGGTGATCCCGTTCCGCACCGAGCCGATCGAACCGCGCGACAGTCTCGGTTATTTCTTGGACTCTGTGCATTGGTTGGATGCGACTAAGGGCCCCCTAGAACAACACCTTCCCGTTCTAACCGAACGAGTGAAACATTTACTGGCGAACGGCAAACAAGGAGCGTCGCCACTTGGAACACCTCTAAGGAAGGAATCCAAGCCGGCAACCAACGCCGCGTCGAAGAAGAGACGCTGGTTCTTGCTAGTCGGTCTGGTTGTCGCAGCGGCCATCGTCGGCGCCGGCGCCTGGCTCTTTCTCGCAAACAATCACAAATCGAACGAAGGAAATGCAGCTCCTGTAGTTAGTCGCATCCCAACAAAGAGCGTTGCCGTCCTTCCCTTTGAAAGTCTGAGTGCGGACAAAGAAGACACCTATTTTGCAGACGGAGTCCAGGATGACATCCTCAATAACCTGGCCAAGATCGCTCAGCTCACCGTCATCAGCCGAACCTCAGTCATGCAATATCGAGCCGGCGAGAAACGCGATGTCCGCCAAATCGCTAACGCCCTAGGTGTAGCCAATGTGTTGGAAGGGACGGTGCGTCGTAACTCCAATCGCATCCGAGTCAACGCCGAGCTGATCGATGCTGGTCAGGATAAAACCATTTGGGCAGATAGTTTTGACCGGGATCTGACCGACATTTTCGGTATCCAAAGTGAGATTGCCCAGACCATCGCGGCGAAACTGGCGGCAACGCTTTCGCCGGAAGAAAAGCGACATATAGAAAAGAAACCGACCGAAAATCTTGAGGCCTACGAGCTTTATCTTCGGGCCAAGGAGTCGCTGCTGACCCTCAACGTTATCATCACTTTCGGAAATGTGCAGAAACCACTGGTGACGGCGATCAGCTTGCTGGACCAGGCCATCCAGCTCGATCCGAAGTTCACCTTGGCCTACTGCCGCTTGGCGGAGGCGCAAGGCCTTCTCTATTTCCTTACCGATCCCACTCCGGAACGATTGACTTTGGCAGATACGGCCATGAGCCGTGCGCTGGCTCTAGAGCCGGATCTACCTGAGGTTCACCTCGCTTATGCCGAGCACCTGTACCGTTGTTATCGAGACTACGAACGTGCCAGGGAACAACTGGCTATCGCGATGCGTGGCTTGCCCAACGACGCTCAAGCCATCGGGCTCGGAGCGCTAATTGATCGCCGGCAAGGACAATGGGAAAAAGCGGCCCAAGAGTTTAAAGACGCGATCACCCGGGATCCACAGAATTCGGCTTTTGTTCAGAATCTCGCTTCTACTCTTTACGGTCTGCGTCAGTATCGTACCGCTGAGCAAATGTATGACCGGTTGATCGAGCTCCGTCCAAACGATTTGATCCTCAAAGCAGAAAAAGCGGTGGCCATAAGTTACTTTGAGACGGGCGATGATACCGCGGTCAAGGCAGCGCTCGCCGCCTTCCCAGCCTCTATGGCGGACGATCGGGCTGCGCTCAGCGTCCACCTCTGGTTTGCCTTCGTGGACCGTGACTGGACCCAAGTGAAAGAATACATCGAAAAGCTGAACGGCGGCGACGACCAGGGCGACTTTGCCTATGCAGGAGCCACGGTTCCGGCCGGCTGTTATTCGGTTTTACTCAGCCGGCTCCAAGGAGAACAGACCGACGCAAGTACCCGCTTTGCTCCAACGCGTGAGCAGCTAAACCAAAGAGTCCAAAAGGCGCCATCAAATGGCCCACTACTTAGCCAGTTAGCCGTGGTCGACGCTCTACTCAACCAAAAAGAAACCGCCATAGCGGAAGCAAAACATGCGGCCGAACTATTGCCGATTTCCAAGGACTCCGCGATTGGCCCGCAAATTCAGGTTAACCTAGCCGTGGTTTATGCCTGGACCAATGAATTGGACCTGGCCTTTGAAACGCTGAGCTCATCGGCCAAGGTGCCGAACGGTATTTTTTACGGGGCTTTGAAGCGCGATCCGTATTGGGAGCCGCTTCGCCACGATCCTCGGTATGAGAAGCTGCTAGCGGAGTTAGCGCCGCGGAAGTGAAGCGCTCGTTCGCGGCATTTTTCGTGCTCGTGCTCGTGCTCGATTCGAAACGTCCTCGTGTCCCTACGCTAGAAATTCGCCCATCAGCTTGAAAAGGGGGGCATTACAACGCCCACTTAAGATCAAACCGTGGAGCACGAGGTTGCGGTTTACGCGCAACCTCGGCGCTGAGGTGGGGTCCTTCGGATCGAAGTCCCTGGCCAGGCGGCCGAATCTGCGCTCACGGTTAGGGGTCAACGGTTACCTGTTCAGGGCACACGTCTCACTAAGGCCTTCAACGCTTTATCACGCCGACACTGTCACGGCGGCGGTCGCAACATCCCTAACAAATGTTTAGCGGCTTCTGCCGCATGATCACCTGCATGCAGATGGTGGCCGTGCGCCATATGGGCATGGTAAGCCGCCTTCTCATGGTTTCCGGCGTTATAATGTTTGACTGCTTCCCGGTGATGGTAAGCTGCGTCCTGATGGTGTTTCGCCGCTGATTCGTGATGCTCGACGGCTTTCTGATGATTATCTTTGCCTTCTGGCATAGTCGAGATGAGATGGAGGTTGACCGGCAAGATTCCATTCCTGCCGTTCAATAAACTTGCTATCATGAAGGCGAGCGTCAAAGAAAATATTAGTCCTTGCAGCTGTTCTACTTACGTCGGTTATTTACGGCCGAGTCGGGCTAAAAGCTCCCAGCAGCCCTATGGCCGTTAAGGTCTTTATCAGCCACTCCAGCAAAGACAGAGAGATCGCTGATGCGATTTGCCGGCACTTAGAGTCAACCGGGGTGTCTTGTTGGATCGCTCCGCGCGATATCGAACCGGGAGCGGATTGGACCCAAGGCATCCTGAAGGGCATTGCCAGCTCTCGATTGTTCGTACTCGTGTTTTCCAGGCACGCGAACGACTCTGAACATGTCCAGCGTGAAGTAGGCAGAGCCTGCTCTTTGCAGCTTCCGGTGCTCCCATTTCGAACAGAAGCAGTCGAGCCGCGCAACGCGCTGGAATATTTCTTGCAGACCGTGCACTGGTTCGATGCGACCACGGCTCCATTGGAGCGACATCTTCCGGTTCTAACCGAAAGAGTGAAAGCCTTGCTCAATGGCAAATCCACAGTGAGGTCACGCGAAAGCTTTTCGGAAACAGAACGAACGCGTGCTGCGCTCGCTTCCGCTGGCAAAAACACCGGGAAGCGGCTGCCACCCGCTATCGGTCTAATTGGCGCAGCCATGGTTGCCGCTGCCATTGTCTGGTTCTTTTTAATCAGCGGCCATCAACCGATTGAATCGGGCAGAGTCCCATTGGTCACCGCCATTCCGGTAAAGAGTATTGCCGTTCTCCCTTTCGAAAGCCTTAGCGAGGACAAACAAGACGCCTATTTCGCCGATGGAGTCCAGGACGACATTCTCAACGACCTGGCCAAGATTGCCCAACTCACTGTCATCAGCCGAACCTCGGTCATGCAATATCGCGCCGGGGAGAAGCGCGATCTTCGGCAAGTTGCTAACGCTCTCGGCGTAGCCAATGTGTTGGAAGGAACCGTGCGCCGTGACGCGAACAGGGTCCGCGTCAACACCCAGCTCGTTGATGCTCGCGAGGATAAAACCATATGGGCAGACAGTTTTGATCGCGATCTCACCGATATCTTTGCGATTCAAAGCGAGGTAGCCCAAACCATCGCCAACAAACTGACGGCAACGCTTTCGCCAGAAGAAAAACGAAACATCGAAAAGAAACCAACCGAGAATCTTGAAGCTTATGAACTCTACCTGCGGGCTAAAGAGTTACTGATCAGTGTCGGCGTTACCGCAACTTTTTCTGATGTACACAAACCGTTGGCAGACGCGGTGAGCCTGCTGGACCAGGCCGTCCAGCTTGATCCGCAGTTCACACTAGCTTATTGCCGTGCGGCGGAAGCACACGATTTCCTCTATTTGTTTTACGATCCAACCCCGGAACAACGCGCCTTAGGTGACGCAGCCATTAGCCGCGCATTGGCCCTGGAACCGGATTTGGCCGAGGTTCGCCTTGCTTACGCCGCTCATCTGTACCGCAGCTATCGTGATATCGGTCAGGCACGGGTACAGCTCACCATCGCCAGACGCGGCCTACCCAACGACGCCGACGCGATCGCCCTCGAAGCCCATATTAATCGCCACCAGGGACAGTTCGAGAAAGCGATCCAGGAATTCAAAGACGCGATCACCCGGGATCCCCGCAATTCGGTTTTCGTTGAAGACCTCGCTACCACGTTTCGGCAGGTACGCCAGTTCCGCGCGGCCGAACAGGCCTTCGACCAGTTGAGCGAGCTCCGTCCAGATCAGCCGATTGTTGGGACGCAAAAGCCTTTCCTTTCATATTACGAGACCGGGGATAGCAACGCCATCCGCACCGCATTCGCAGCATTGCCAGCGTCGGCTGCCGATGATCGGGGCGTCCTTAGCCTGAGGCTGGCGTTTGCATTCGTGGATCAAGATTGGGCCCAAGCGAAGACGCTCATCGAAAGGATGGGCAGCGCCGATGACGAAGGAGACTTTGCTAATGGGGGAGTAAACGTTCCCATCGGTTGCTATTCCATCTTGCTCGCGCGGCTCCAAGGCGAGCCACCCGGCGCAAATCCGAGTTTTGCTGAAACCCGAAACCAACTGAACCAAAGGGTCCAAAAGGAGCCTGAGAATGCGAGACTGCTCAGTCAGTTAGCAGTGATCGACGCGCTCCTAGGTAAGAAAGAACTTGCTATCGCGGAAGCGAAACGCGCCGTCGAACTATTGCCCATCTCCAGGGACGCGGTGGATGGCCCGTATCCGGAGTTAAATCTGGCTGCAGTCTACGCTTGGACCAATGAGTTAGATCTGGCCTTCGAGACGTTGACTTCTTTGAGCAAAGTACCCAACGGTCTCTACTACGGGCCACTAAAGCGGGAACCATATTGGGAGCCTCTTCGCCGCGATCCTCGCTATGAAAAGTTGTTGGCGGAATTGGAGCCGCGGAAATAGCCAATTCTTCTCGTACTCCAATTTAGTGGGGCGAGGCTCCCGAATTACATGAATGTGTCCGCGAAGCCATTGGTACTCAGCCTTCTGAAGAATCCTGCTACAACTAAACGCGTGCCGAGCCGTGGTCGAGCGCGGGACCACGGCTCGCGTCTATAGGACCAACGCAGCATTCCAACTAGTGTGCGCCCCGGTGAAACCTTGTCGTCTCTCGGGAGCCTCGCCTCACCAAAATCGTGCCAGTAGAAAGACTGGCTCGTGAATCCAATCCGGCCAAACAAAAACCCCACACTAAAAAAAAACGTTGGCTACAGCTAACACCTTGCAAAAGGCATCGATGTGTGTTGACAGGTCATGCCATGCCTATGAACAAAATCACGTCCTTACTTCCATTTCTAAGGCCGAGACTTTCCTTGCTCATGGCCGCTGGGCACGCAGGGTTTCTGTCTCTGGCCGCAATTGCCAGCAACGCACAAACTTACGATCCTATCCCAACCCCTTACTCTGATGTTGGATTTGAAGGATCGCCGTCGTACATCGCTTTGAGGGATCAGGTCGCTGGTTCCAACCCCCAGGGAAAAGCGATGGCTCAATTCGTTCTCGAAGCCTTTGCACAGGCAAACGCAAACGGCGGCCTGCTCGATTCCGAAAGCGCGAGCGCGGCCCTCCTTGCTCTTAATCGGCTCCATTCGATGTGGGTACCTTCCAGTCTCAATTTTAAATCGTACTACACGGATAAGGGTGTCTCCGACTTGGATGCCGTTGAATTCATTACCGAATCGCTAGTCCAGATTTCTTACCGGTTCCCGAAGCTACTCGCTCAATACGGCCCGGTTGATCGATCGGGCACTATCGAAAATCTGTTCTCTCAGCTCTTGGCGGAAGGCCAGAGCGGTGAGATTAGCCACCATTTCACCGTCGGATACACCAACCTTTGGCTGCTACGAATTTGTAACCTCGTCCTGACGGGTCAAGGCCCAACCGACGGCAATGGGAATCTGCTCCTTCCGCCGAATCCGACCGTGATCGACCGAGGGCGTACCGACTTCATGACCTGGATAACGACGGTGCAAAACAACGGCGTTCACGAATTCATGAGTCCCACCTACACCGGCATCGACCTGGAAGCACTCGGCAATATTTATCTCTACGCTCAGGATCCTGGAATTGCGACGATTGCTCAACAAGGAGCCAAACTCCTCTGGATCGATCTGTATGCGAACTGGTATACCCAAGATCAGAGAATGGGCGGCACTCATAGCCGTACGTACGAATTCCTAGTCGACGAGGATCGCGAGACCGATCGGTTCATGTACGCGGTTAGTCACGTGAAGAGTGAGCAACCACCCGCTTGGCCGGTGCTGCTGGCGAATCGGACACACGGTTACTGGCGTGGCCAAGATTTCATCTCCTACGTTTTGCCGCCTCCTGGCGATGTTCCGCCAATCTATGGCGCTCAAATCGCCGCAGACCGGTCAAGGACCATCCTGCGAAGCTTTGTTAGCGACGAGACTAACTATGACCCGAACTTTATGTACGGCGAAAACTTCATGGCGAATCCGGCCGGGACCGGGGGACTCGACTACCCGTTTTCTGTCGGCTCGACCGAATCTTTTTATGATGACCCGACCTTCGAAGGCTTAACGATAATGATGCCCGGTGATGAAAACACCGTTAACATCAACTTTAACACGCAAGGACGGCAGGACTACTATTTGCAGCACCCGGTCAATGGAACGGGCAAAGCGGAGACCCTCAAACCATTTATCGCGAGCGTTCAAGACGCTGCCGAGACCCTGTTCCTCGCCTCTACTGACGGGAAAGCCGACGCGGCAGCTGGCGCCGGAGAAGTCGCCTCCACCATCGTGATCCCCAATTCGGCCGAGGTCTGGATTGGAACTGGTTCCTCGCCCGTTAGGTTGAACGAAGGTGAACATATCTCCCTCAGCCCTGAAACCACAATCTTCATTCGCGCGAGCCATCCAAACCAGAGCGACGGTCTCGTAACCGGAATCCGGTTTCTGCTTTCGACGGAAATGAATGGAAGTGCGGTCGGTCTCATCCTGGCAAACGACGGCGCCCAATACAACGCGCTTCGAATAACCTCCGTACAATCGGCCAGCCGCCCAGCCGGTGGTTACGGTGTCATCGCTTTCTGGACTAGGACCGGCTACTGCCGAGACACGAGCACGGAGTTTAACAGCTTCCGAAACGCCTTGGTCTCGGCATCGGTCACTAACCGGTATGACTACGGGTCCGGGGCGATTTCTTTATCAGTACCAGGTTTGCATCGCACCTTGAGCGTCCAAGCAAATGCCGCCACTGAGACCACGACGGCCTTGTATGGGAGCGACGTGGACGCATCGTTCGCTATTCCCCTACTGAATGTCGATGGCACCGAGTATGTGCCTGATACTCTCCAGAGCTGGACGAGCCAAGACATTGGAAATGCTAGTGGGGGCGGCGCTGTCCAACGGGCTGAAAATGGCCTTTACACCGGTCAAGTTCAGGTGGTCGGAGCAGGCACTGATATCTGGGGCAATGCCGACGGCTTTCAATTCTACTATCAGAAATTGGTGGGCGACGGCACGGTCATCGGTCACTTGACCAGTATGCCCGGCACCGGCGTTGACCCTTGGGCAAAGGCCGGTCTCATGCTGCGCAACGATCTCACTCCGGGCAGTATGAATGCGCTAATCAGCCGGGACGGAAGTCATGGCCAACGCTTCTCGGTTCGTGCCGTATCGAATGGAGATTCAACGCGAAGCGGCAACTCGGTTACCAAAGGGCAGTATTGGTTCAAATTGACGCGCGCAAACGATACATTCACCGGATACAGTTCTCCCGATGGGAAGACTTGGAGCCAGGTCGGTCCGCCAGCCAAGATCCGGATGAGCAATACAATCTACGCTGGAGTCGCAGTAACGAGCCGAAACCCCAGTAAACCGCTGACAACCGGTTTCGACAGCATCGGAATATTCCAGCAGTAGCCGCCGTGGAGCGCTGCCTCGCTTCCGCCTTCGCCAAGCGACCCTACTGAGCTCGCCGAACGTCCTACGGCGCGACAGGTAGCGAGGCCGACTCGGTCGGAACCCGCGAAGCATTGCTTCGCGTGCGAGCCCGGCAGAGCCGGAAGCACGCTCTTATTCGCACTCCGCTTTCATCGGAACGGCCCCTTACTAACAAGGCCGTTCCGAATGTTAGACTTTATTCTAACGCCCGCTCTCTCAGCGTTTTTCATTTCGCCTTTTTCGCTTGCTCCTGCACTTTCCTTCAGGTGAAATGCGTGCGCATGGGTAAGGGAAAAATGGCGGTCGTTTTGGGAGCGTTTTACGGATTGATGGTCGGCTCCAGTCTGGGAGCGGTGTCTGATGAATATGCTTTTCAGACATCCGAGTTCATGCGCTCGACACAGTATAGGGCACCGGATGCGATGGATATTGCGTCGGCAGACGGCGCCTATAGCGCGCCGAACATTGCCTGGGATGAGGGTGGTCGAGTCGGAACCGATTGGTTCATTGATGAACAACATTGGGCCGACGACGTAGTCTGCGCCGGCATCGCCCAGAACGATGTCAATGCCATACAAAGAGGGCTCTTGATGTTCGCCTGGGGTTTCGCACAGCAGCAACCCGATGGCTCGTTTCTTTGCACGGACCAGTTTCACGCGACGGCTTTCTTTGTGGAAGGAGTCTCACACGCTTGCTTGATGCTGGAAAAGAGCCCGTTCGCGCGAACTTACGGCCAGCAGATCAAGACGCTGAAGGCTCAAGTGTTGAAATCAGCGCGCTGGATGAATGAGCCGAGTGTCGCCGCAGCCGCCGCTATTACCGATGCCCCCTTCACGCATCGCAGATACTTGAATGGGGCGGCGTTAGGTGAAACCGGGGTGCTTTGCAATGTGTCCGATCTGATCCGGGCTGCGGCGGCGTACATTGCCACAGGCGAAAGTCAACAGTGGTCGAATGGAGTGAACCCCGAAAAAGGGGGCTGGGATTCGAGCTATCAAGCGCTCGGCTTGAAATACGCTGCGCGTTACTACTTCGTAGTGGCCCAGTCGCAAGCTCTTTCAGCGATGGGCATCAATGGCGAAAACTGGGAGACGACCATGATTTTACCAAGTGGAGCAGTCAGTGTTGTTGGAAACACCAGGACTGGCTCTTGCCAGGAACGCGATCATTTAGGCAATTGCAAAGGGGTTTCCTACGATTCTGTCTACGAAAGTTTCTATCAGTGGTACCTGATCAGCGGCGACGCCAACTATGAGACGCTCGCTTCGAAGATCTTCAATTATTTCCTGGCCAACGTCGCCTCTTAGCCCCGAACCCGTGGAGCGCTGCCTCGCTTCCTCCTTCGTCCGGCTGAGCCGGACTATGGAGGACACGTGCGAGGCCGACGAAGGCGCGAAGCGCTGAAAAGATGTAAGCCTAGGGTGAGTCTGCGAGCCCTAGGTATGTGTTTGAAAAAACGTTAAGCGCTGAAGGCGCGCAAGAAACAGCAGGTACCAAAGCTGTGCGTATAATCTTTGCCCGAGCAGGCATTAACAACTCTTTCTGACGCGCCTTCGGCGCTGACGCCACTACGGTTAGTAACCTAGGGCTCGCAAACTCACCCTAGGCTTAAGTCTTTTCAGCGCTTCGCGCCTACCGATCGGCCTCGCCCTTTGCGATCCTTTTCGACCGTCTGAGTCGCATCATGCGATCACCGACCATCGGCCATAAGCCTTATATCTGCGCAACTGCCTGTAATTGAGACGCTTCCATCTGATTGCTCATTCCAGGCACGCAAATCGCTTTAAGTGCCACTTCTCGATTTATCTCAGTTCTTATTAATGAAACTGCCAGAGACCGTCTTTGCCATACCGACCTATCGTCTACGTGATGTCCCGGAAACGATTGAGTCTTACGACGAGCATTTTTGGACCAACGGCCACTCGGTCAAAATGATCGTCTTCGATGACTCCAGCCTCGCAAATCACGAGAAGTATTTTCCCCAGCTCGAGAAGACCAAAACCGTCAACGACCTCTATTATGTT
>JAFAIO010000299.1 GCA_019236675.1 Verrucomicrobiota bacterium | reverse complement strand
TTCAATGCTTCCCCAAAGGAGACACCCAGCCAAAGGAATAATCGAAGACGATCGCACCCCGACTCTAATCTTTCTGACCGTATGCACAGCGAAGCGCCAACCTTGGCTGGCCGATCCACACGTCCATGAAACCCTAGTGCAAATCTGGTGTTCGGCCACGCATTGGGAGGTTGGCCCGTATATCCTAATGCCAAATCATCTACACTTCTTCGCCAGGCCAGGCGGTGGCTCTGCAACCTTCGACCGCTGGATCCAATATTGGAAATCAATGTTCACAAAGACGATCCGTAATCGCGACCAGCGCTGGCAACCCGGCGGCTTACATCATCGTATTCGATCCTGGGAAGGGGCTGAAGCGAAACGTCAGTACATGATGATGAATCCTGTGAGAGCCGGTTTGGTAGCCCGAGGATTGGCCGTTTCGTGGGGAAATTTTCCACAACCACGAATGGTGGTAAGAATTACGTCAGGGGTGGGCACGCGTTTCGGCTCGGCGGGTTTGCGGCGTGTTACATCACCAAGCGGCACAAACGAAAAGCCCTGCGATCAATCTGGGTAGCTCTGGGGCCTCGCCCCACCAAAGAAAGGCTCGGCTATCAGGCTCGCCCTACCTTTTCTTCAGCATCTTCCGCAAGAACGGCGCGGTCCTGCTGACCTTGCTTTTTGCTACTTCTTCCGGCGAACCGGCTGCCACGACCTCGCCTCCGAATTCGCCGGCCTCAGGACCGATGTCGATCAGATAATCCGCTTCACCGATTACATCCAGATTGTGTTCAATGACCACAACGGTATTGCCGTCATCAACCAGCCGGTGGAGCACTTCGACCAAGAGTTCAACGTCCGCCATATGGAGGCCGATGGTAGGTTCTTCCAAGAGATACAGACTCGATTTTGGATTGCGATTCTTGCGCACTCGATCCGTCAACTCCTTGGCTAGCCCGGTCTTTAGCTCGCTCACAAGTTTTATGCGCTGAGCTTCACCTCCACTAAGGGTGGGGCTCGGTTGTCCCAGCTGCAGATAGCCAAGACCGGTCTCCACCAAAAGAGAAAGCGGTAAATGGATCTTAGGATGCGCGCGGAAGAATTCAGCTGCTTCTTCGATCGTCATTTCCAGCACATCACCTATGCTCTTGTCATTGTAACGGACCGCAAGAGTCTGCCCGTTAAAACGTTTGCCGGAACAGCTGTCGCACGGTACCCAACTGGACGGCAAAAAATTCATCTCCAGCTTGATCGCACCTTGCCCGGAACAGACTTCGCATCTGCCTCCTTCCATATTAAAGGAAAAACGGCTGGCATCGTATCCGCGAATGCGAGCTTCCGGCAGCTGAGAAAACATCTTTCGAATTTCATCGAATACCTTCACGTAAGTGCCTGGAATTGAACGTGAGGTTTTGCCGATGGGCGACTGATCGACCTCATATACACCTGCCAACAGGTCGGCGCCTGAGATCTTGTCCCATGGGCCGAAGTTCTTACGGCGTTCTTTCAGGGACTCTTGTACCGCCGGCAAAAGGACCGAACGCAACAGCGTGCTTTTTCCTGACCCGGAGACCCCTGTGATCACGGTTAACCGTCCAATGGGGAATCGAACGTCGATGCCTTTCAGGTTGTTTGCTCGCGCTCCGTTCAATGAGATCCAGTTCGTGTCGACCAGCGGGCGGCGCGGCCGTGAAGGATGCACCATCGGCTTACGCAGATACCGGCCGGTAACCGAGGTGGGATGTTCGCGGATCTGTTCAAGCCCGCCTTGGGTAACCAGTTCTCCCCCTTTACGCCCGGCGCCAGGCCCGAGGTCCACAATGATATCGGCTCTTTGCATGGTGGCTTCATCGTGTTCCACCACCACCAGCGTGTTGCCTTTTTCCTTCAACGCCACCAGCGTGTCCAGAAGCCGAACATTATCCCGTGGATGTAGGCCAATCGTCGGTTCGTCCAATACGTAGAGAACACCTCGCAAATTCGAACCCAATTGAGCAGCCAAGCGGATCCGCTGGGATTCGCCGCCGCTGAGCGTCTTGGCCGCGCGGTTAAGTGCCAGATAGTCGAGTCCGACCTGCCGCATAAAGAACAACCGTTGTTTGATCTCAGGCAGAATCGTCTGCGCGATCTCCTTATATTCTCCACTGAATTTCAAGGTCTGGATCGCTTCCAGGGCTTTGGTGACGGGTTTTGCCACTAACTCTTCTATGGTGAAATCTCCCAATCGAACCGCTCGGGCGACCGGATTCAACCTGGATCCCTGACAATGTTCACAGATCGTCGTTTCCGCTTCGTCTACCCACTCGCTGCGACGCTCCGCCAAGAGCTCAGCCGCCAACCTCGATTCGGCATCTTCTTCATCGGTAGAAAACGGTAAAATGTAGCCGAACCCGTTACAATGCTGGCACCATCCGTGTGGAGAGTTAAATGAGAAGAGACGCGGATCCAATTCCTCAAATGCGTCGCCGCAGTTAGGACAAGTCATTTCGCTGCTAAGCACGGTGCGCGATTTTCCGTCCGTAACAAACGCTGAACCGTTGCCGACCTGCAGCGCTGTCCGTACTAGCTCCGCTAAGTCGCCCGGCTTCGTCGTCCGCAAATTCGCGATAACGACGTCAATCGAATGTTCGCGGAACCGTTCCAAAGACGGAAAGTTGGCGACCGAGTAGAGCTTGCCGTCGATGATCAGCTCTTGATATCCCTCTCGAGCCGCCCACGCAGGCACTTCCTTGTGGTAACCCTTGCGCGCCTTCACGACCGGCGCGAGCAAGCGTTGGCCCCCTTTCTGCACGAAGGTCCGGACCTGCCGGAGGATCGCGGAGACACTTTGCTTAGCCACCGGTACCTGGCAACGCGGGCAATATTGGGTTCCCAGCTTTGCGAATAGTAACCTTAAAAAATGATAAACCTCGGTTACGGTTGCTACCGTCGATTTACCGCCACCTTGAGTTAAGCGTTGCTCGATGGCCACGCTCGGCGGCAGACCTTCTACATGATCAACGTCCGGTCGCTCCAATTGTTCGACGAATTGGCGCGCATAGGTTGACATGCTGTCCAGGAACCGTCGCTGGCCTTCGGCAAACAAGATATCAAAAGCAAGGCTGGATTTACCTGAACCGCTTAACCCAGTCACCACCACCATCTTTTCTCGGGGCAACGTCAATGACAGGTTCTTGAGATTGTGATGGCGAGCTCCCACTACCGAAATCCCATTTGGCGCGTGCCTCGCTTCGCCCTTCGCTGAAGCTACGGAGGACAGGTGCGAGGCCGACTCTCGGAAATCTAGCTCTTGAACGACCGGCACTCGCCACCCCGTCGATTTTTCACCCTTTCGGGCCAATCGTTCCCGCAAGAACCTTCCGGTCTCCGAGCCGGCAGCCTTTGCGACCTGTTCCGGCGTCCCTTCGGCCACCACTTGCCCGCCTTTTACGCCGGCTTCCGGACCGAGATCCAGGATGTAGTCAGCGGCCTGAACGACATCAAGGTTATGTTCGACCACCAAGATGCTATTCCCTGCATCCGCCAGTTCATGAAACAACTGTAACAATGGCGGGATATCATCAAAGTGGAGTCCGGTAGTCGGCTCATCGAAGATCAAAAGATAACGCAACTTCGATCGATGATTCTCCGTAAGATGGCCGACTAGTTTGAGCCGCTGGGATTCGCCTCCCGATAGTATATTGACCGGTTGCCCCAGGCGCAGATAACCTAACCCTACTTTCTCCAACAGGCGGAGCGGCCTCACCAGATCTGGTGACGCGAATTTTTGACTCAAAAACGCGATCGATTCGGTGACGGTTAACTCCAGCACCTCGAAGATCGATTTTCCGTCCAGCTTTACATCGAGGATGTGCGGCTGGTAACGTTTGCCTTCGCATTCCGCGCAACGCACGTATTGATCGCTGAGGAATTGCATCTCCACCTTTTCGTATCCTAAGCCGCCACATCTTTCACAACGACCGTTACCGGAGTTGAACGAAAAGGAACCACTGGTCAGCGCGGCAGATTTGGCTGCGGGCAGCGCCGCAAACAGATCCCGGATCTTGTCGAATATGCCAACGTAGACTGCTGGAGTAGACCTTGGGGAACGAGCTAAAGGCGATTGGTCGACCAGCACAACATCGTCGACTTGATGTGCGCCCACGATCCGCGAACAGAGCCCGGGAGCTTCCTCTCCGGGCTTACCCTTCAAAGCCAGCATGTTTTCGTACAGCACCTGCTGCACGAGCGTACTCTTGCCCGACCCGGAAACTCCGGTAACGCAACAAAAGACCCCAAGTGGGAACCGTACGGTAATATCTTTGAGGTTATTCTCGCGAGCACCTACGACTTCGATGAACCGCCTCGGTTGGCGCCGCTTTTCCGGCATTGGGATAGATTTCTTGCCGGTCAGATAAGCGGCGGTTAACGAATCGGGTAACGCCAGCTCGATCTCATCGAGAGGTCCTTGGAATACCAGGCGTCCACCCCTCGAGCCGCGTCCTGGGCCAATCTCGATAATGGAATCGGCAGCTTGAATCACTGCCTCCTCATGCTCAACCACCACCAGCGTATTACCTTTGTCTCGCAACCCGGACAGAACCCTGACCAGACGGTGAATATCGCGGGGATGTAGGCCGATACTTGGCTCATCTAACACGAACAAGGTATTAACCAGCGATGCACCCAAACAGGTCGTCAGATTCACCCGCTGGAGTTCGCCCCCGGAGAGAGAACGAGTCGATCGATCGAGGGTTAAATAGCTTAACCCGACTTCAATCAAATAGTTCACTCTCGAGACAACCTGCTCCAACAGAATCTCCGACGTATGTTCCGAGGAGGCCGATTTTACCCGGACCATCACGTCGCTTAGCCCATCGAGAGGCAATTGCTGTAAGTCCGGCAGGGTGTATCGGTTGTCCCCTACTACGACCTTGAAATTCAAGGTCTCGGGCTTAAAACGCGTACCCTGGCAAGTGCGGCACAATGTATAGCTGCGGTACCGGCTTAAAAACACGCGAACGTGCATCTTGTAGGCTCGCGATTCCATCCAATCGAAGAACCCGCGGACACCGTACCAGCCGCCGCTCTCCCAAATTTCTTCTGCGCTTTGATCGGGGCGAGTATCGCCCTCGATGACCCAGTCTTGATCCGCTTTCGGCAATTCCTCGAAGGGGGCATGAATATCGACTTCCCTTCGGGCCGCGCATTTGAGCAAGTCGCGCTGGCATTCCTTCATGTTGCCGGTCTGAAACGGCTTTATCACTCCATCGGCCAAGCTCAGACGCCGGTCCGGCAAAGCTCGGTTCAAATCGATCCCAATCGTACGCCCAAATCCGCGGCAATCCGGACAGGCGCCCAATGGGTTGTTAAATGAGAAAAGGCCAGGAGAGGGAGCACGGATGTCGAGGTCGCAGTACGGGCAATGCCACCCGGTGGAAAACTTATGTTCGTGGAGCGCTGCCTCGCTTGCGAGGCCGACGGGGTCGCCAACCCCAAGACTTTTCTTCCCGTTTCCGGCCTTCGCGGATCCACCACTTTCCAACTCGACCACGCTGACCCGACCCTTCCCGTATTTTAGTGCTTGTTCGATCGCCTCGGTTAAACGGGCTGACCTGTCCTCCAAAGCTTTAGCGACGGAGGACGGTTTAGCTTCGACTATCAGCCGATCTTGGATGACCGGCACAATCGCCGGCAATCGCTCGACCGAGGGCGCTTCGTCGGTCCGCAGCACTTTGCGGTCAAGCCAGACCCGGAGAAATCCTTGCTGATTCAGAAACGAAAAGAAGTCAGCCGGCTTTGTCCCAGCCGGAGCGGCGACGCCGAAACAAATTAGGACGTTTTTGCCGGCAAGCTCATTCAAAACTTTCCGGCTGATGCTCTCCGCGGTTTCAGGAACGATCTCGCGGCCGCACTCTGGACAGAATGCGCGCGCGATTCGTGGCATTAACAATTTCAAATAATCATTGATCTCGGTGATCGTGCCGACCGTCGAACGAGTCGTCCGGACGCGGTTAGCTTGCTCGATGGCAATGGCGGGAGGGATACCTCGAATCTCATCCACCAAGGGTTTGTCCATCCGCTCCAAGAACTGGCGCGTGTAGGGGCTAAACGTCTCGACATACCGGCGTTGTCCCTCAGCATAAATCGTATCGAAAGCGAGACTCGATTTCCCGCTGCCGCTCGGCCCGGTCACGACATGAAGCCGATTTAGCTCCAGGTCCAGATCGATTCCTTGCAGGTTATTCTGCCGTGCGCCTCGGATCAGGATCGCGGAAGAAGACGCTTTTTTCCCCATAGAAAGATCGGAACGTAGTACGGCCGGCTAATGGTTGCTAGTTTAGTGTACCGTCTCCCATATAATGGTGACACCGTCCGGCCATGGCCGGATCAGTTGCCGTTTTTCAAGGCGCGAGCGAAGCGCCCATATCTGAATTCATACGGGTCGATCCGCCACGGCGGAGGAAAAACCGCCAACTGGCCATGGCCCGACGGTTGCGTTGAAAATGGGCCGGCTGCTTCGTTGCCCCTCGGTCACGTATCGATTCAGATATGCTCCCTCCTCGCCCCTCGCAGGCAGCCCATTTTGAACGCAACGGTGTCATCATTATGTGGGAGACGATACACTGGTTCGGTAGGGATGAGCTCCCGCTCATGCTTCGTGCCTACCAACCGGAGAAGAGACTATTCCAGACTCCTGACAACAGTATGTCAGGAGCGTCGGGAAATCTAGGAGCTAGGAGGTCGACCTCTCTCGGCTCGACCTTGGTGGTCGAGTACCTAAAGACCGTTTGTCCGCTCTTGTCGTCTCTCGCTCGGGGCGCGCTCGGACGTTGCGCCCTCCTAGCTCCTAGATTCTAGCTCCAAGCTCTACTTCACCACCTTGACTGGCGTTCCCAGCCGCACAGCGTAAAAGAACCGTCTTGCCTTCGAGCCAGGCATCCGGATGCAGCCATGTGAAGCTGGGTAGCCTGGTAAGTCTCCTTCATGAAGGCCGACTCCGCCGTAAATTCTCATGAAATAGGGCATTGGCGCTCCAACGAACGTCGCGCCGCGCGGTTTCGGATCCTTGTAGACGTTCGCGTCCGGTTTGATCACGATCCCATCCTTAACGTATTCGCCGTAAATGCTTGATCGATGATCGACGTCCTTCTGGATGATTTTGTATCGGCCAGGTGACGTGTTGTAGCCCTCGCGCCCGGTCGAAATCGGTGCCTTCAGCGCCAGTTGATCTCCGGCATAAAGATAGGCCTCCTGCGCGGTGAGGTCGACGACGACCGACACTTTGCCCGGCGGCAGCCCTCTGATATCATAGACAGTGTTTTCGATCTCGGCGCAGCCGGTGATGAATAACGTTGTCAACGCTGAGATCGCCGCCAACGCGTGTAAGGTGAATAATTTTTGTCGCAGTGCCCTAAACATCGCGGGGAGTTTATGCCATTCAAGTCCCTCTCTATGTCAAGACCAGGATGCGGCGGAAACGCCGAGAGCGCCGGGAACGCCGGGAACGGGATTGGCTTGAGACGCTGGTGGGGTGAGGCTCCCGAAAGACCCACAGCTATGTACGCGACTCTGGTGGGGCGAGGCTCTCGAACGGCCAAGAAATGTTTCCGGAGCTCAAGACGATCTCATGCCCTTGGTAGTGTTAGTCCAAGGGACGCGCCGAGCAGCCGGATCATGATGTGCCACCCTCTCGAACTCGGTCCTGACTTTCGAATCGTCTTTCCGTGTTCATCGCGGTCCGTCTGGCTCGGCGAGCGTGTCAGCCTTGCCCACAATGCGGTCGGAACAAACCTGATGCCTTGCGACTATCGATTGGCCGTTCGGGAGCCTCGCCCCCACCATTGCTGCTCCTGGCATTCCCGACCTTCCGGGCTTGCCAGACATAGCCTCCCGGAGTCTAAGACGACGGGGCGAAGTCTGGCGTTTCCAGCGTTATGATCGTTAACCTCTGGCTCTGGTTGTCGGTGCTGATCAGCGCGGTCCTTCTCATCCAGTTCGTTATGAACTTGTTGGTTCTGCCGGTCCTTCGTGCAGAGGTCGCACCCGCGACGCTCCCTCTGGTTTCTGTCTTAGTACCTGCCAGAAACGAGGCGCTAAGAATCAGGAGCTGTTTAGAATCATTGCTGAAGCAAAATTATTCTTCGCTGGAAATAATTGTCCTAGACGATGAATCAGTGGACACGACTGTCGAGATCGTTCGTGCTCTCGGTTTCTCAACCGCTCTTCAGTCCAATTGCCGCTTGATCCGGGGAACGCCATTACCGCCGGGATGGACCGGAAAATCGTGGGCTTGCCATCAATTAGCTGAAGTCGCTCGCGGCGATTATCTATTGTTCACGGATGCGGACACCGTGCATCAACCGGAAGCGGTCTCTTCAGCGGTAGCAGCTGCGCAACGTCTTCGCTGCGATTTACTAACGCTTTGGCCGTTTCAGACCACCGTGACTCTCGCCGAAAAACTAGTGATTCCCCTGATGTTTGTTGTCGCCGGCTCCTATCTCCCTCACTGGCTGTTGGTCTCGGCCCAGCGATTTCCCTGGCTCGCTCGTCTCCTGGGAAGCAAATTGTTGTCGCGTTGTGGAACGGCGAGCGGACAGTTTCTCTTATTCCGGCGACAGAGCTATTTTGAAATGGGCGGTCATCGAACGGTGGGGAAACTCTTGGTGGAAGATATCGCGCTGGCACGTGAAGTTGCTAAACGAATCCCGGACGGGTGGCGGTTGGTAACCTGCGACGGCACTCGCCTCGTCAGTTGTCGTATGTATACGTCCCTCGGTCAGATGTGGGAAGGCTTTACCAAGAACCTTTGGCCGGTCTTCGATGGCGATTGGGTCGGGTTCTGGCTGGCAATCATCTGGCAGTTCCTGGCTTGCTTACTGCCTTTTCTGGTAATCGCTTTCTATTATCGGCCTCAACTTTGTTTGGTGACCGGCATCCTCCTTTGTCTCCGGGTAATTGCCGCCGCCAGGTTTAAAACGTCCTGGCTAAGTGTCTGTTTTCATCCGGTCGGCTAT
>JAFAIO010000283.1 GCA_019236675.1 Verrucomicrobiota bacterium | reverse complement strand
GATTTCAGAGTCCTGATCTGGGATCAGGTACTGATCAACAGCAGCCATATTCGGATATGGCGTCTTATCTGTCTGTGCGTTTGCCTGACAGATTTCGCCTCCTATGGCGATCTGCGCCAGGATTGCTACGCCGGTTAAAATACCGTTTTTGCTTTGAAAGGAACGTTTCGTCATAAGCTCTTTTATCGGTGGTTCTTGGGAAACAGGCTTGTCTCTCCTAAATGACGAACGTAGGCGATGATTTAGGACACAATTTCGGCGGCTATTCTACGCGGCGAGAAAACTGGAAAGTCGTCGTCGGAGCGTCTATGGCGACTGCGTTTTTCAGGCCAGGCGCACCTGCGGCTTCGATACCACCATGGATTAAAGCACACCGTTAGGCCTCACGGATCCCGCGCCCGCGGGACCGCTACCGAGGCGCGGAGCCACCTTCTGCTTATGTTGACGCGCATGCGCGGTGGCGCGAAGGCAGCGCTCCACAATCATTGCAGGCACTTCTCGATTTCGGAGAGTTCGTTATCTGTTAACGGTGGAGATGAAAGGCCGGCATACAATTCTTCAATCTGGGCCGGGCGACTGGCTCCGATCAGGACCGAAGTAATTTGCGGTTGGCGCAAGATCCAGGTGACAGCCAGTTGAGCCAGACTTTGACCTCGTTGCCTGGCAAACGCAGCCAGTTGCCGGGCGCGCTCAACCACTCCTGGGTTAACATTCTCCGGTTTTAAAAATCGGCCGGCTTTCCCTGCCCGCGAATCCGCTGGGATGCCTTCCAAATAACGCTCCGTGAGAAGACCCTGCGCTAAGGGAGAGAAAACGATACACCCGATACCTTCCTCTTTTAGCACCTCAAACAGGCCTCCTTCAATGTGGCGATCGAACATGTTGTATCGCGGTTGGTGGAGTAGGCACGGCGTACCTAAAGCGCGTAAGATTTTTGACGATTCGCTAGTTTGTTGGGGAGAATAATTAGAGATTCCGACATAAAGCGCCCTGCCGCTGCGGACGATGTGGTCGAGCGCTCCCATGGTTTCTTCCAGTGGAGTTTCCGGGTCAGGGCGATGCGAATAGAAGATATCCACATAATCCAGTCCCATCCGCTTTAGGCTTTGGTCCAAGCTCGCGATTAAATATTTTCGGGAACCCCATTCTCCGTAAGGACCCGGCCACATATCGTAACCGGCTTTGGTCGAGATAACCATTTCATCCCGATAAGCCTTGAAATCGGCCGCAAATAATTGACCAAAGGTACGTTCAGCGGCGCCTTGGGGAGGTCCATAGTTGTTAGCCAAATCGAAATGGGTGACACCGATGTCAAAGGAACGACGTAGAACAGCTTGGCTATTGGCAATCGGATCGGCATCGCCAAAATTCTGCCAAAGCCCGAGAGAGATTGAGGGCAACAACAATCCGCTGCGACCTGTTCGCCGGAAGGGCATCTGATCATAACGCGTAGTGGACGCGCTATAGGTTGTGGGTAGTTGCGGGGCGGTGGTTGATAAGAAGCGCTGGGGTGTCATGAAGAGCCAAATCTCACGCAAAGGCGCAAAGACGCAAAGGTTCAAGTCTCAAGCTTTGAAGACCACCGACTAAGAAGAGTCGAAGCTTCATCCATTACTCCCTCAAATACGTCGCGGACCGAGGGGATGTCATGAATTAGGCCAACAGATTCCCCTGCTATCACCGCAGCAATGTCAAAGTCACCCGCTTCACGTGCGGCTGCATACTTCGCAGATTCCTGGTCTAAGCGGCGCATGAGTTCCACTTCGAGTCCGAACCACCGATCCGCATGCGCGTTGCGCAGGCAGCGCCCCGTGAACGGAGCCGGCCAAACGTTGTGCCTAGAGATATCGAAGACGATGCTGCGCAGTGTGTCGTCGCCGGTTGCGGAGCAAATGCGCTCCTTGGCGCGTTGTACTCCAGCCGATTCCTGGGAGGCGTAAAAGCGCGTACCCATCAAGACGCCTGCGGCCCCAAGCATGAGTGCCGCAGCCAGCCCGCGGCCATCGGCGATTCCACCTGCAGCCACTATCGGCTTACGCCCCTCCAGCTCATCAACAATTTCTGGCACGAGGGTTACCAGACCGCGCGTTACTCCATGGCCTCCCGCTTCGGCGCCTTGAGCGACAAGGATATCTGCCCCGGCTGCAGCAGCCTCTTTCGCGAGTGCGACCGACTGGATTTGGCAGATGACGACTGCACCAGCGTGCTTAATCCGGTCGATAAATGACACCGGGGATCCGAAGGAAAGCATGATTGCTACGGGCTTGCGCTCCAAAGCGATGTCTAGCAGCCTCGGCTGCTTGGCCAAGCTCCAGGTGATGAATCCGACGCCGAAACGAGCCTTTGCCCGATCAAGCACATCGAGTTCGCGCACAAGCCATTTCTCTTCGCCATACCCGCCGCCCAGAATGCCAAATCCTCCAGCAGCGTCCACGGCAACAACTAGACGTCCATCGGATACAAGGTCCATCGGGGCGAGCAAAATTGGATGAGTGATCCCAAGTAGCTGCGTTACCGGGGTTGTGATCGGTATTGGGGGGTCGACTCGCATCTTACATTCTCGCCGAATAATCTAAGGTTGACTTCAACCAATTGATTTAGAAGTTCGAGTCGCGTAGTTGCAATCGCAATAAACGCTGGCTAAGGCAGATGAACCACGCCGAGGTCGAGAACTGTAAGTAGTCGAGCGATCGACCTCGCTCCGGTAACCGCCGGAGAGTTCTCGGCGATGGGGCGCACTGCTCGCTTCGTCCGAACCAATTGAAAGGATAGCCCCCGGGAAATGTGCTGAGTCTAAACCAACCTATCCAATCGGTTTAGATCTCTTCTGCGTGAAAACCGCTAATACAGGAATAAAAAACAGATCCGGC
>JAFAIO010000195.1 GCA_019236675.1 Verrucomicrobiota bacterium | reverse complement strand
GCGCCGGCCCGCTGACTTTTGATGTACTCGGTGTCAGCGTTGCTTATCCGCCGCTCGGATCGCCTCGGATCAATAACGTGTATGGCGAGTATTTGAATGTAACGCTGGTTCCGACCAATATTGAGGTCGGGTTACCTCCGTCCCAATCAACCAACGTAACGACGTCGCCGCCGGGAACACCGGTTCGATCGGGCGGCTCCGGCTCAAATTCGTCGTTCAACATCCACGCGGTCATCATCTCGGGTTTGTCTGACCCGAGCAAAGTAGTTACCTCGCCCAATGTGACCCTAACCGGGAATTGTGGCTCTGGGCAAAGATGCTTCTCCGCCAACCACTTCGTCATCGTGGAGCCCAGGATTACGAATCGTCCCTGATCACGCGCTGGACGTTCGGATCGTGCGCCAAGAAGTCACCACGGATTTCCCGTCACCAAATCCACAGACGAGCAACTGAGAGAAGATATGATTGGCCGCAAAAACCTGTTGCGCCGGAGCCTTGGCGTAGGTGGAAGGCACAAAAACCGCAAAAATGATCTCAAAAGTAGATCTCTCGGTTTCTGAGCGTCTAGTCTTTAGGTGATGGCTTGAACTCAATCGACGCTATATTTTCGAGCACAATGAATCTGGCGACGGAGCCCCGATTGTAGACTGTTACGTAGGAAGGACTCGCTTCTTCACCCTCCTCAACTTGAGGTAGAGGCGGTATATCAATGTAGTCAGGATGATCGATTGAGTATCGTGTGCCGCTGCTGGTAATAATGACGAACGGTTTAAAACCTTCGGGTTCGGCAAGTTGAGCTATCTCGGACCTGTTCATGAGCGGCACAGTTTTCGAATCGAACATATCGCTGCATATTTAAATGTCAAAACATATTAATCTAATGTTTTGATATTAGGGCCAAATAAGTGAGATTCCTGCACAGGAAAGATTACGAAGACCGAACCTTCGAGCGCGAGCCCGAACTAGATTCTAGCACGTAATTGGACTGGCACACCTGGGTTGAATCTGCGTAAATCTGTGTTCATCTGCGGTTGAAAATGGTTCCGTCTTTGTGGCCTTCGTGTTCTTGTTGTGGAATTTTCTTCCGGCCCTTAATGTGGCTTTTCCCATGGTTACCTCCGATTTGATCTCCCGCGCGAACCCCTGGCTCAATGACATCATTTCTTATATCCCAGGAAAACCGATCGAGGATGTCGCTCGTGAGCTCGGTCTGCCTCCGGAGAAAATTGTTAAGCTAGCCTCGAACGAAAACCCGATCGGTCCATCCCCTAAAGCCGTCGCGGCCATGACCGAGGCGTTAACCAAGGCGCATTTTTATCCGGATGGGGGAGGTTATCATTTGCGGGTGGCGATCGCGGAAAAGTTCGGGCTGGATATCTCGAACGTCGCGCTCGGGAACGGTTCCAACGAGATCATCGAGTTTATGGGACACGCTTTCCTGACACCGGGCGACAATATCGTGGTGGCGGATCATGCGTTCGTAATTTACAAACTCATGGCCCATCTCTTTGGCGCCTCGGCAATTGAAGTGCCTGACCCGGGATTAACAGCGGATGTCGACGCTATGATCCGGGCGATCACGCCTCGGACTAAGCTGATTTATATTGCCAACCCTAATAACCCGACCGGTACTATGGTGGGGGCGGCGGAGCTGGATCGAGTGGTGAGAGAGGTTCCTTCGAATGTCGGCATTGTGCTGGATGAAGCCTACTACGAATTTCTGCCCAATCCTCCCGATACCCTGCGCTATGTCCATGAGACTGGTAACGTGATTTTGTTGCGCACGTTTTCCAAGATTCAAGGCCTGGCTAGTTTGCGGATCGGGTACGGCCTGGCGAATCCGGAGCTGATCAAGGTAGTGGCTAAAACCCGGCAACCATTTAATGCCAATGCCATCGCTCAGGTGGGCGCTATCGCCGGTCTGCAAGACGAAGAACACCAACGAAAGACGCGCGAGATGACCCTGGAAGGTGTGGCTTTCCTTCAAGCTGGCTTCGATAAACGGGGTCTCGAGTACGTACCGAGCTCGGCCAATTTCGTGCTGGTCAAGGTGGGTGACGGGAAAGCAGTGTTTGAAAAACTCCTCCGCCGCGGCACCATCGTGCGCGCCACCGGCGAATACAAACTACCCGAATGGATCCGCGTTAGCGTTGGTACCATGGAACAAAACCGGCGATTCTTTGAAGACCTTGATGCGGTGATGGGCGGATAGAATAGCCGCTAAAACCTGTCGCGCCGAAGGACATTCGGCGAGCTTAGTCGAGTCGCTGGGCGTAGGTGGAAGGCGCAAAAAGCGAGGCGCGTTAATCACCCGCCGGCTAGCCTGGGTTTTAGCCCCCATACGAAGTCTGAGATTGGAGGTATTGTCGAGGTCGAGACAAACGGGGGCTTCGCCTATGCCATGTATACGCATCGCCACGTTAAGCCACCGCTTCGCTAGGTGCGACAGGCTGCAGGCTTCCGCAGATCAGGGTGATTAAATAACAATAAAATAATTTGTTTACATTTCGCGATTTCGCGCCTAATCTGCATTGTGACGAGAGAAGAGATTGCGGATATCATCAGGCCTGATGCGTTTTCGCCCTTTGTTATCGTTACCGGTTCGGGCGGTCGTTTTTCGGTCAATCATCCCGACTTCGTTGACCTGCCTCCTATTCCTCAGGAGCTGGATCCAGACATCCCCTCCTTTATGATCGTCTATACGAAGAATGGCGTACCACGCTTCATCGCGCTTGAGAACATTCAAGGGATCGAGTTCAGGCCTACCAGTCAGTGAACCTAAATTCTCGCTGCGTCTGATCACGAGCACAACGCTCCTTGGTTCCTTTTAGTAATCCACGTAATTTTACCCGGAGACTTTCGGTGGCCGTGAAATCTGCGGATCTTATTTTCTGTTTTTTACTCTTATCTTTGTGGCCTTTGTGATCTTGCTGTGAAATTGATGTATGCCACTCGATGACACCATCGCTGCTATCTCGACTGCGGTTGGCGAAGGCGCTATCGCGGTTCTGCGGGTGTCCGGGCCTGAGGCGGTAGAGGTGGTAGCACGGATATTTCGTGGAGCTACCGCGACGGAAAAGATGGAGCCTCGCCGGAGTTATTTTGGTGAGATCAATGACGCTACCGGACTGATCGATCAGGTCCTGCTCACTATTTTCCGACGTCCGCAGAGTTATACTGGGGAAGATCTCGTTGAGATCAGTTGTCATGGCGGAATTTTGGTTACCCGCAAGATCTTATCCTTGCTGCTGAACGCCGGTGCACGTTCGGCGGAGCCAGGCGAGTTCACTCAGCGCGCTTTCCTGAACGGCAAAATGGATCTGACGCAGGCCGAAGCCGTCATGGATCTGATTCGGGCTCAGACCGAGCTGGCGTTGCGTGCAGCTAACGAACAACTCGCTGGTCATTTGGGGCGCGAGCTCACGAAAATCCAGGATCAGTTGCTCACGACGCTCGCTCATATCGAGGCTTATATCGATTTTCCAGATGAGGGTATCTCGCCTGAGACCGGTAAAATGCTGCTCGATCGCCTTCAAGAGACTGGTGCTAGTTTGGCGAGATTGGTGGCCACCGCCGATCAAGGTAGAATTCTCCGTCACGGGTTGCGCACGGTTATTTACGGTGAACCCAATGTTGGCAAATCCAGTCTGCTAAATCTGCTTCTGGGCTACGATCGAGCGATCGTCAGCGAGACCCCAGGTACCACTCGCGATACCATTGAAGAAACCATCAATGTCCGCGGTATTCCGGTCCGATTAATTGACACTGCCGGTAAACGTTCGTCCGAAGACAGCATCGAACAGGAAGGCATTCGCCGGACTGAGCTCCAGTTGGCGCAAGCGGATCTGGTATTACAGGTTGTGGATGCTAGTGCACCTCGAGGAACGGCTCCCGACGAGTCGATGTCTACCGGGAATGAGAAAAATCGTGTCCTCGTACTGAATAAGGTCGATTTGGGTATTCATGAGGACTGGGCCTCAACAAAAGGTGTCAGGTTTTCGTGCCGGACCAGGGAAGGGGAGGAGGGCCTTAACCAAGCGATCTGGGATTTTGTTATGACCGGTGGTTTTGGTGGTCAGGATTTCCGGATTGCCATCAGTGTTCGACATCAGGCTTGTCTGCAAAAGGCGATTACCGAGCTGGAGGCGGCGAAAGGAGGTTTGGCAAACAGCAAGTTGCCCGAGCTCATTTCGATCGAGCTCCGAGGTGCGCTAGATGCGATTGGCGACGTAGTCGGCCGGCATGATACCGAAGATCTCCTCGGCAGGATCTTCAGCGAGTTTTGCATCGGGAAATGAGACCGCGAATGGACGCGAAACGACGCGAATAAAAACCGTAACCGCCGAGGAATCGGCGAAGCCGTGGAGCGCTGCCTCGCTTGCGAGGCCGATGTGAGCAGGGGCCGTGCATTTATCTGCGCCCTTGCTTAATCCACGGTCTGCAACTTATCCATTCGAGCATTGAGGCTGATCTCCTTTCGCGCCGCTAGGACAATGACTAAGTCTCCGTTCGATAGCCTCGATTGGTGGACGTTAGAGGACAGCAAGGCAAGGCGTTGTTTGATGAACGTCCTGTTTACCATCGGCCTCGCAAGCGAGGCAGCGCTCCACGGTTCCGACCGCGTCGTAGCGCAGCGAAGGAGACTCCTGTATTCTTTCTTCTGTGTTCTCTGCGTACGAAGACCTTTTGCGACCGCTGCTTTTTCTCGTCGATCCAGAAAAAATTCACGAATACACCCTACACGCCCTAAGCGTTGGTTCCTCACTTCCGTTGTTTGGTCGGAAAGCACAGGATTTGCAGCTTCGACGGGAGGTCTTTGGTTTGAGTTTCCCCAATCCGGTTGGACTGGCTGCAGGCTTTGACAAGAACGGAATCGCGATACCGGCGTTGGCAGCGCTTGGGTTTGGATCGGTTGAAATCGGCACCGTGACCGCTTCGGCGCAGCCCGGTAATCCGAAACCCCGTATGTTTCGCGTGCCTGAAGCCGAAGCGATTATTAATCGATTAGGGTTCAATAATCGAGGCGCCGCCGCCATGGCAGAGCGCTTGCAAACGCTGCGGCAAAGCCCGCGCTGGCCGGCCATCCCGGTTGGCATCAATATCGGGAAATCGAGAGTTGTTCCCCTTGAGAATGCGGTTGAGGATTATCGTAAGTCGTTGCGCTCGCTGCGGGAGCACGGCGACTACTTTGTCTTGAATGTGAGTTCGCCTAACACTCCGGGGTTGCGATCACTCCAAGACCCAGCCGCTCTAGGTCCGCTTTGTGCCACGCTTCGCCTGGAACTCGCGCAAAAGCCTCTATTGCTGAAGATCGCGCCGGACCTGACATGGAAAGAAGTCGACGATATTCTTCGTATCGCCGAACCTAGCGGCATCTCCGGGATTATTGCGACCAATACAACCATCGATCACTCCAATATCCCTACTTCGAGGCGAACCGAAGGAGGGCTCAGCGGTACTCCGTTGCGAGATCGTTCCTACGAAATCCTTAAATACATTAAAACCCGATCACGATTGCCCGTAATTTCAGTGGGTGGAATCATGAATGTAACCGACGCTTTGGCCCGTTTCGATGCAGGGGCCGACCTGATTCAGTTGTACACAGGATTCATTTATCGGGGGCCGGGAATCATCGGGCAGATTTGCAGGGCGCTTAGGGAGAGCGGTGAGCATTTCTCGTAATCGTCCTCGTCGTCGTCCTCGTCCTCGAATAAACGTGCGGTAAGGCGAACCGAATGACTTTAAATCCAGCGCTTAGAGCTCGCGCAGCTAGTCTCACGAGACGATTTTAAAAATTCCTTGAGCAACAACAGAGCGTCTTTTCGAGGACGAGGACGACGACGATTACGAGGACGAGGATGCCTACGATTACGAGCATGAGAGGTTCCCGGCGTTGACGGCGTTCCCCAGGACAGCGATAGACTTTCCATGGTCAACATCGAGATCGAGTATAAAGGGCAGCTGCAGACTGAGGCGTTTCATGCCCCGTCTGGTAGCAGAATTTCGACGGATGCTCCTGTCGATAACGGCGGGAAAGGCTCCGCTTTTTCTCCAACTGATCTTGTGGCCACCGCCTTGGGCACTTGCATGGTCACAATTATGGGGATCTTTGCCGAACGCCATGAGATTGATCTGGCTGGAACTAAAGTAAGTGTTGCGAAAGAGATGCTTCAGGAGCCGGTACGACGAATCAAGAGATTAACCGTCGACATTACCGTTCCGCTGCCCGCGACTCATCCCAAAAAAAGTGCCCTGGAGAAAGCAGCTTTGACCTGTCCGGTCCACCAAAGCCTGCATCCGGATGTAGAGATACCGGTTAACTTTCACTGGACCGAGAACGGAGCGAAATAGCTGCAAAAACGCACAAAGGGACCGTGAAATGATCCGTTTTCGCTTTAGGTGACGAAGCGAGGGAGAGTCTCCATCAGAATCCACGCGGACAGGCCGCGAGGGAACGCGAATAAAGACCTGTAGGATAGGGGATAGGGTGCGGCTTCTCCAGAAGCTGCTGAGTTTGTCAGATATCGAAGATCAAAACATCTTTAACGGTGTGGAGAAACCTTCTCGGAGTGGGTCGCCCGTCTTCCTCTATCTGCGTAAATCTGCGTCTATCAGCGGTTGAAAAGATTTCGTTTTCCTTCGCGAGAATTCGTGTCCATTCGCGCGCCCTTTTCGCGGCTAATCCTTCCCCGTTTCCTTTTCCACTTGAAACCGTGCCCTTCCTGCCGTAGCCGGTAGGGACTTCTTTTCGTTCGAGGTAATTGTCAGCAGCTTAGACTGGTTGGCGATCGGATCCGGTTTCGACCGGCTTGCTCGAGGAGGTGTCCCCGAAAAACTGTTATTATGTCAGCAAAACTCTACGTAGGAAATTTATCCTTCGCTACGACCGAGCTAGATCTACAAGACCTGTTCGGACAGGTTGGAAACGTCGTCGACGTCAAAATCATTC
>JAFAIO010000122.1 GCA_019236675.1 Verrucomicrobiota bacterium | reverse complement strand
CCCCCGGTAAAGCCCTGTGGTGGTGCATGGAAACAATTGCGACTGTAGGATATGGAGATGTCGCGCCGCAAACCACCTTGGGGAGAATTGTCGCGGGCATCACGATGATAATGGGCATCGCCATCTTCGGGTCATTGACGGCAGTGATTACAAGTTTGGTGCTCGAACCCGCCAAAGAAGCGAATGACCCGATTCTGGCGAAACTCGATAAGATAGAAGCAGAGCTGGCAAAGCTCAGAAGTCGTTTGGAGGGGAGCTAGGGACGGGATCTTTTACAGAAAGCAACGAAGATAAGGAAGGTTTGATGTCAAATCGTATGCGCCAATCACCTTTCACCGGTGCCAGGGCGTCGCGTCTTTCAAAGCGCGATACCTATCGAGAATTCGCGGCATCGACACCCGTGCGGGCTAACACGCCGAATGCAACGCCCCCCTATGGTCTATTCGCGTCAATTCGTAGCGTGTCGCGCCATAGCGAAGCGCCGGCGGATCCATTCGCGGTTCCCTTTGCGCCTCGCGGCTTTGAGTGAGATTTCGTTCTATCCATGCGTTACTTAGTAAAAGCCCGGGTCAAACCTGGGTGTGAATCGGCTCTCACCCGAGCGATCGATGAAAAGACCTTGGGCCGAGGGTCGGTTGCCGGCGATGAATATCTCTGGGACATGGAGCATGCGCGCGTTACGCCCGATCATGCGGTGACCTGGATTGAAGTTTGTTTTTGCCCCACCCCGCTTGCTGAGGAACGGCCTTACTGGGAAGAATATTTTGAGCTCCTTAGCGTTAAAGATGCCCACGCACGCAAGAATTGCCGAGATCTTAACGGTGAGGAACCTTGGGCCTGTACCGACTGCGATTGCACAAAGAACCTGGAAGAATGGCTGAGCAATCAAGGTGATCCGTTTCTGGCGAAACTTAAAGCGAGGTAAATTCACCACAGAGACACAGAGAGCACAGAGGTCGGAATAGCCGCTACCAAATCGTCCTCATCCTTCGGCGAAAAGCGAACTCGCGGTAGTTAATCACCTCTGGGAAGAACCGACTTTCCAGGACAGCTTGTCCGCCGTGGCTTTCGCTTTTTGCTCAAGGTCGGCCTCGCAAGCGAGGCAGCGCTCCACAACAAAGGCGACGGCGACTGCAATTATAGCCCAAACGACCAAATCGAGGACGAGGACGACGACGAGAACGAAAAATCCTCGCTGAACTCATCGACTCTTGAGGACCAGATCTGGGAAATAATACCTGAGGTAATCTCCTGATTTGATGAAGTCGACAAAACTCGCGGCCTGTTCGTGAGTACCGGCGATGCAGCCACGTATGGTTGTGACTGAAGCGTGAGACAGAATCATCTGTTGGGCTAGTCGATCTGCATCCGGGTCCCTTACCCAATAGAGGCCGACCAACGCGTAGCATTTGGCCTGATTGTTACCTTTCTCCCAGAGGGCATGAAACAATGCGGTTTTATCGGGAGCAGCGGCCAATTGTCGAAAGAGCTGGTCGCCAGGCGACATCGTCCCGGCAACGCCGATACCGCCAAAAGATAATACTTCCACTTTTTCTAACTCCGCTAAAGCTCTCCCGGTATCGGCCAGGCCAATCCCGATCAGTAATTGAAAGACCGAACAAAATATTACTAGACGGGTTCTTCTAAGCAGCAGCGTCATACCAACACAGGCTAAATCTTAAGCCAATTTCACTTCATTTGTGCTCATCCGAGTGGCGTTTAAATGTCTCATCGCCTTGTGAGTTGAGTTCATCAACAACCACGGTCGTCGCCTTCCCGTTCGCACCAATAGTAAAGGTGACTCCGCCCGTTTCGCCTTCCGTGTTGTCACAGGTGAATACATCGCGGTCATAATGCTTTAAGGGGAAAGTCAACTTGGATGGGCCCTCAACAATTGCGAGTCCGTCGCCCTGTTCGATGATCTGAATCTCTCCATAGAGGTCGTTAGTGTAGGTACCGACGTACGCACTGGGCGGCAGCGCAGGTCCGGTTGCCGCCGGCGGTTTGGAGTAGTCGGTTCCCGCACCGAGCGCTGCGGCGGCGTTTGAATACATCTTTCTTAAATAGGTTAGCCAATCCTGGGTGGCCTTTCCGTAAAGAGCGACATCGGTAAACGTCAGAGCGAGCCCTTCCCCAACGCCAGGCGGGAAAGCGTTGGTGAGGACAACGATGCCCAAATGTTCCGACGGGACTAGGCGTACGATGGTAGCTGCCCCTGACGTGAATATTCCCGTATGCCAAACAAGCAACCGCCCTTCTTTATCGTAAGTGACGATCCAACCAAGCCCATAAAAAATAGGCGACCCATTCAGTGGGTCGAACCACATGAAAATTTGCGGTGAGTGGGTTATCGCCAACGCGTTTTCATCGATGATCCGTTTGCCCTCAAATTGCCCATTCGCGAGCTGTAAACGCATCCATTTGGCGAGGTCGTTGACCGATGAGCTGACTCCGCCAGCCGGGGATTGCGGATCCGGATCACGCCGGTACTTTTGGACCCACTTGCCGTCGACCTGCACATGGCCAAGCGCTCTGTTCGACCGCGTAGAAAAATCGGCATAGCGCGAGCTGGTAGAATTCATGCCCAGCGGTCCATAGAGCTTTTGCTCTGCGGCATCTTCCCAGGTCAGGTTATATGGCTTCACTGCGGCAACGGCGGCCTCCGTAATGCCAAAATTGGTATAGGCCCAATGGGAGCGAAAACTGGAGTTGGGCTTTTGATAGCGCAAACGATGCAAAATTTGCTCTCGGTTGAATCCCAGAATCTCGAGCGCGTCGCCTGCGCTTCCAGGTAGTCCACTGCGATGCGCGTAGAAATCGCGAATCGTGATTTCGCGCGTCACCCACGGATCGTACATCGCAAAACCGGGATCTAGATCGCTAATTCTAGAGTCCCAGGAGATTTTGCCTTCGCCGACAAGTTCCGCTACGACGGTTGAGCCAATGGCTTTGGATAACGATGCCAACTGAAACACAGTGTCTGCATTTACCGGTTCCCGGGCATTGACATCTCGCACACCAAAACCGGCTGCATAAACCAATTTATCTTGAAATACGATGGCGATCGCGAGACCTGGAACCGCATCTTTTTCAATTTGCTCTTCACAGAGTCTTTGGGTCTCCCGCACCGCCTGATTTACCTGGTCAAGCGTCGTCGTATGCGTTCCGCTGCCCTGCCCGTGCGCTGGTAAAGCCAGGACTATGAATCCCAGCAAGTTCGCAAATCGGCTCCATCTAACGCAACGATCTACCAAAGTTCGGAGATCCAGTTTTCCCTTAAACTCCCGAAGAAATCGATCGAATGTCATTATCCTGCAGTTTTTCGAAGGACAATACCGCCGAGCAAGTCATACGGCGAGAAATGTTGGCGGACCTTTGTCGAGGTGATTGACGGTGCGACGGAGGCAGGGCTTTGGCGGTTTCCTCAACCCGCTATCTATGGAGTCGTCAGGTTAAGACGTTGCAGTCATTTCCCGACAATTCGATGGTAACGCATGGTCACAGTGACAGTTCGTAAAGCTCGCCCGCTCGGAGGATTCGGATGAAATTTGGGAAATTCTCGAACCTGTTATTCGGGCGGGAGAGACCTATGCTTTAGATCGCGATCTAACCCGCGAACAAGCCTTGGGCTATTGGTTCTCCGAAGGTTACCAGGTATTCGTCGCCGACGATGGAGATCAGATCCTGGGAACTTACTTTCTACATCCGAATCAAAAAGGTGGTGGATCCCACGTGGCCAATTGTGGATACATTACCGCAGCCTTGGCTTCAGGGAGGGGAATAGCCCGACGCATGTGCGAACATTCGCTCGAATACGCGAAGAGCCGCGGATTCCGGGCGATGCAATTCAATTTCGTGGTAAAGACCAACAAACGGGCGGTAAGGCTTTGGCTCAGTCTCGGGTTTACGATTGTTGGCACACTACCGGAAGCATTTTTGCACCCGGTCAGCGGCTACACGGATGCGTACGTGATGTATCGGCAGCTATAAGCGCCAAGCTTTGAAGCGCGGCCGGAGAAATTGGCACCGCCGAGGCGGCCTACTGCTCAGTGCGAAGCAAAAACATTGCAATCGTACTGGATTTTCCTTTTACGGGTTGTATCAATTAGGAGTTTGTAAGGCACTTTACCCCGAAGTACCGGCATGGATGCGCGCTTTCGTTTTGAAGAGTATCTCGAAAAGGAGTGCCCGGTCTCATTGCAGCTGCTTGGACCTGCCGGACGCGCCTTGGACCAAAAATGTCTGTTCTACCACTTCATGCCCAGACACCGGCAAAGCTTCGAGAATCTTTCTGAGTCTCCCCTGGTCGACTATCTGGCTCGAGCTGCTGCACAGATCAAGTTGGATATCAAGATCACGATCGATGATCTACAGACCGGATTCGGACATGAGATCCTGATCAGACGCACGTCGAATGGCATTGAGGCCCTAAGAAATATCAAAGATAGCCGGCCAGAAGATCCCGACAGCCAAAGGACGGGCTGGTTGAGACCCGTTCTTTACACGTAGAGACAGGAGCCGGCCTAAGACCTCAGCAAACTCGATCGAGTCGCCGGTTGGAGACACAAGGACAAGACCGATGTGGCCCTCCGGCTAGCCAACCAATTACCTTTTCCGGCGAATACCTCCATATTGACGCACGGAAGAGTCGGCAAGAGAGTAACTCTTGGGCGAATAAAGTTATCAAGGTGGTTATTGGTTAGGTGTGCGTATGGAATTATCTTCCTGGATCGAAGCTTTGTTTCCAAAGGAATTTCTTCAGAAAGTTTTTCGTTTATTGCCCAATCCTTCTTTCGAACAACGGATGCGTTGGGACCTATTTAAGCGGCCTGACTATGCTTACGGCGTCTATCACGCTGCGTTAACAGCCCAGGCACTGGATATCAAGAAGATCAGCGCAATCGAGTTCGGGGTGGCCGCAGGGAATGGGCTTTTAGCGCTCGAAGAAGTCGCTAGGGAAGTTAGCCGTCACACAGGTATCGAGGTTGACACTTATGGATTCGATACTGGCTCCGGAATGCCGCCGCCTAGCGACTACCGGGATAATCCGTATCTGTGGCAAGCCGGTTTTTTCCAAATGGACAGACAGGCGTTGGTTAGCCAGTTAACTCAGTCGAAATTGATTCTGGGCGAGTTCACGCAGACGGTACCCGGCTTCGTTAAGCAATATAACCCGGCGCCAATTGGTTTCATCTCGTTCGATGCCGACTATTACTCGTCGACGGTCGCCGCTTTCGAGTTATTGAAGGAAGATCATGCTTATTTTCTGCCTCGGGTTCTCTGTTACTTCGACGACATGATCGGCGGTGACTGGGAGTTACACTCACCCTACACTGGCGAGCTTCTGGCCATTGACGAATTCAACCAGCAGAACTCGCATATAAAAATCGCCAAAATCAATGGCATGAGGCAGAAGAGAGTCGTCCCGAATTGGTGGCACGAATTGATGTATGCGCATCATCGCTTTGACCATCCGCTCTATAATAAACACGTCTTCCCGGATAAGAATTGGCAGTTGAAGCTCGATGCGGAGATACCAAAAGACTGACGGAAAAATCTCACGCAAAGGTAAGACAAGAGGGAAAAGGCGCAAAAGAAAGACGAACCGCAGATAGACGCAGATTTACGCAGATAAAGACTTCACAGAAGATCACGGCCTCGCAGAGCCTTAGCGGTGAAATATTTATAGTCCGGCCGTGGCGAATTGCCCTGTCTCAAGTGCCTCTCTTGCGCGCCTTCAGCGCTAACGTTTTCAAATCAAATACCTAGGGCTTCGCCCTAGGCTATAAATATCTCACCGCTACGTGGCTTTACTAGGCTATGCTCTTTTTGCGGCTATTTATCTGCGTAAATCTGCGTGCATCTGCGGTTCGGCTTTTATTTGCGTCCATTCGTGGTTCGTCCTTGACTTATTGCGGTCCCTGGAACTAAGGTGCCCGCGTTCATGCTCCTTAGCCGGTCCAGTCAACGAATCGCTAAGGCGGCCGCAGTAGTAGCCTACTCGAAGGTACGAGTAGCCTAAAACGCGGGCCGCCCTCGTTGACTATTCTGTACCGGACCAACTCTCTCGTTCGAGGGAGTTAGGACTAGTCGAGTCCATCAACCAGTCGGCCCACAACCTATGCAAAAACACTATGATCCACACTATGACCCATGAACCCGAACCAAGACGGTAGGTATTTTATGCTTATGGCTTCCGGTCTGTACTTGCGACCTGGTATGCGAGGACCCAAGCCCGCAACGCTTCGCGCAGCGATGCCGGCGCGGCACTCGGCAAGAGAAAACAGTTTATTTTCCCGCTTACTAACTGATGTAACCGACCCACAGGAACTCAGAGCCACCGAAAACAAGAGTCCTTATCCCGGAATCGACATCGGTTGCGGGAGCGAGTTGCTGGACTTCCGATTCGAAGACACGGAAATTCTGCAAGAGAGAGAGGAGTAAACACAATGGCCCCCAGTGAACCAAGACAACGCGACAATCCAAAAACTAACTCGAATTTTCTCCTATCGACTGACCCCGAGCGATGGCAAGGCGTGGTCAGACCTTATACGCAGGACGATGTGGAGCGGCTTCGCGGTTCTTTCCGGGTCGAATACACGCTCGCCAGAGAGGGCGCGAACCGGCTTTGGAACTTACTCAAAAATGAACCTCCGGTCACTGCCTTAGGAGCACTCTCGGGGAATCAGGCGGTTCAACAAATTCGGGCAGGACTTAAAGCGATTTATCTGAGCGGTTGGCAGGTAGCTGCTGATAGCAATCTTTCCGAGCAGATGTACCCGGACCAAAGCTTGTACGCGGCGAATAGTGTTCCGGCTGTGATCAGACGAATTAACAACGCACTGCGGCGAGCCGATCAGGTCGACCACCACGAGGGTCGAAATGGAACTTATTGGATGGCGCCGATTGTGGCGGATGCCGAGGCCGGTTTTGGCGGATGCCTAAATGTTTTTGAGCTAGTCAAAGCGATGATTGAAGCCGGCGCGGGCGGAATTCATCTCGAGGACCAGCTAGCGTCTGAGAAGAAATGCGGCCATCTGGGTGGAAAAGTTCTAATTCCGACTCAGCAGGCGATTAACAACCTGGTAGCGGCCAGACTAGCAGCGGATATCTATGAAGTTCCAACTATCATCATTGCCAGAACTGACGCGAACGCAGCCGCGCTGCTCACCAACGATATCGACCAGCGGGATCTGCCGTTTCTCACCGGCGAACGCACCAGCGAGGGTTTTTTCCGAGTGCGCGCCGGGATTGATCAAGCAGTCTCTCGCGGGTCAGCTTATGCACCTTACGCGGATGTGCTCTGGTGTGAGACCAGCGAACCGAACCTGGCTGAGGCCAAACAGTTTGCCGCTGCCATCCACCAGGAGTATCCAGGTAAATTGCTGGCTTATAACTGTTCGCCTTCTTTCAATTGGCGCAAGAAACTGGATGAAGCCGATATCGCTTCCTTTCAGCAGGAACTAGCTAAGCTCGGTTATCGTTTCCAGTTTATTACCTTGGCCGGTTTCCATACCCTCAACTACAGCATGTTCCACCTGGCGCACGACTACAAGGAACGGGGAATGTCTGCCTATGCGGATTTGCAAGCAGCTGAGTTTTCAGTGGAAAAACAAGGTTATACGGCAACCAAGCATCAGCGGGAAGTCGGCGCCGGTTATTTTGATGATGTCGCTCAAGTAATTACTCAGGGGAGCTCGTCCACGACCGCGTTAGCGGGATCAACGGAGAAGGAGCAGTTTCATTAGGAACGCCCGACTTCGCCCCGTCGTTTTAGACTCCGGGAGGCTACGTCGGGCAAGCCGACATCGCCGTCATCGCCGGGAACGGGAATTTGGAGCGCTGCCTCGCTTGCACGTTCGGCGAGCTCAGTCGAGTCGCTTGGCGAAGGCGGAAGCGAGACAGCGCTCCACAAATCACTAATCACGCCTACTATCAGTCCGCGGCTAAAACGGCGCGGGCGCAGGTCTCATCGGTAACTAACCCATTGACCCAGTGGCCGCGTAGCGCTCCCAGGACTGCCTTTGACTTACGTTCACCACCGGCAAATCCAATGACTGGCTTTTTCGAGGGGCGCGGTAACTGGATACTGGTTACCCTTTCTTGAATCGCTACCTCAACCAGGTCTCCGTTTTGATCAAAGGTCCATCCAAGATTGTCACCTACTGCGCCTGTCTTGACCAGGTCGTTCACTTCATCGTCGGTTAAGAAACCGTCTCGATGCAGCGGACAACCTCGGCGCACATCACCGATTCCCACGAAAGCCACATCCGCTTTAGTCGACAGTTCTTCCACTACCTTGTAGAGCCGGTGCCGGCACCACTGTTTTCGTTCTTCTGCTGAATCCGCCAGCAACGGAGCGGGCAGGAGAAAGCATTTGCTGCCAATTTTTTCCGCGGCCTGGAGGGCAACATCATAGGGATTGCTGGCGCCGTCCCGAGCGATGGTGCCAACCAACGAAAGCACGCGATGTTGAGGCCGATTAAAGCTATTGAGTTCCCCGATAACGGCTTTGATCGTTTGACCAGATCCCAGAGCGATGATTCTAGCTTCGATCTCGTCAAGATAGGATTCCATGACTTGGGCGCCGGCTACGGCCATTTTCCGCAAAACTTGATCACCGTCATCGGCATTGACCGGCACTACATTACAAACCACGAGGTTGTACTTTTGGCGCAGAGCGATGGCGAGCTCCAAACAGGTTGCTACCTTATGATAGACCCGGACCTTGACCAAACCGCGTTCTACCGCCAAGGCCACGAGCCGTTGCGCGGTTGGGCGAGAGACTTGCAGCTTTTCGGCGATCTCGTGTTGGGTATTACCCGCTACATAATATAGCCAGGCTGCACGGACGGCCGCCTCCAGTTTTTCTTCCTGTCTAGGGGACGAGGGATCCATCCGAAATGCCTCTTAATCGATGGTTAACCGCATCTTAACTCTCCAACCGATCCCAAAACTTTTCGCTACTCTGATAGAGATCATCGAACAGGGATTGCATCTTTCGATATTCGTCTGACCACTTAGGATTAGGAACTATCTCACCTTCGTACTGAACTAAGTCAGAAACGGTTGACTCCAGATCCGAAAAAAGTCCTATCGCAGAGCCTGCTACGATGGCGCAACCGAGTATGCCGCATTCCGGCTCGCGCGGAACTACGATCGGGGTGTTATAAACGCTGGCCTTAATTTCGAGCCACAAACGGGTTCTGGCGCCACCGGCCGCCGTCACCATTCGATCCAGTCGATAACCACGCGCCTTCATCAATTCTACATTTCTCATCGAAGCGAATGCCACTCCCTCCATCACTGACCTGTAGAGATGAGCCGAGCTATGCCGATTGGTGAGCCCAAAGAACTGGGCCCTAGAATTTGGTTGGCGCGCTAGACGTTCGCCGTTCAGATAAGGTAAAAAGAGAAGGCGCTCAGAGCCCGCTGGCACCTGTTCAGCCAGAGCGACGATCTGATCATAGGTGAGTTTTTCGCCGGAGTGCAGTCCTCTTCGCGCCCAACGCAAGGCATCCCCGCTGGCATCGACGATGGTAAAAGCAGCCCACCCTCCGGTAATGGCCAGGACATTCGAGATCAAAGGATCTGTCGCTGGTCGCTCGTCAAGGAGAGTGATCAGCGTCGACGTGCCAGTGATATCGCAACCTTTGCCGGGGGCGGTTACCCCTGAGCCAAGTAAGGCGACCGGAAAATCGCCTGCCCCGACCGCCACGGGAGTACCAGGACGCAAACCGGTCTTCTCGGCCGCCTCAACGGTCACCTCTCCTAGTAATTGCGTCGCCGAACCGATCGGGGGCAACTTGGCAGAGTCCAAGCCGAACAACCTTAAAAGCTGGTCACTCCAGGTACGGGTCTGGACATCGAATAGGTAGCTTGAAGACGCTTCGCTGAGATCAATTCGTTGTTCACCGGTTAGCTTGAAATTGACGTAATCCTTCGGCATCAAAATCGTCTGGGCAGCGTCGTATGCCTTAGTCAGATGCTGTTTGATCCAGGCAAGTTTGAATGCCGGCCAAGCGACCGTCGGCGGATTCGCAACGATCGGAAGCAAAGCCTTGGTGTCTTGTTCCGTCGAGAAGCGCTCGACGAGCTCGCGGGTCCTTTTGTCATTCCAAAGCGGCACCTCCTCGAGAACGAGTTCGCCCGCCGCATCTAGCAGGACCGCACCGTGCATCTGCCCGCACCCTGCAACCGCCACAACCCGATCAGCACTTTGTTCCACCCGCTCAATAACGCCTCGAATACTATCGGTTAATCCTTCCCACCAAGCTTGCGGACTTTGTTGCGACCAACCAAAATGAGGGGTAACCTGCTCCAGCTCTTTCGCTGCAAATGCGAGAATCTTTCCGGTTTCGGCAACCAGGGCTGCCCGGACGCTACTGGTCCCAATATCAAAGGCTAGCAGCAGGTCCTTTTTCATTTGCCGCAGTGATCGGAATCTGCGGAACCATCGCTCAGCATTGGCGAATTGAATACACCGATTCCCGAGGTGAGCGAGTTGAAAGTCAGGGAAGTTTACCCAAGCAAGAATTCTGATCTTTTGCTCTATGTCTAGGCAAATGATTGACATCTGATCTGGATTGGAGCATATCTCAAAGAGCTCAAACCTCAAGCCCCCAAATACATCCCATGAAGCGTTTCGCTCGCCCCCTGTTAGCTGCGGTCTGCCTGTCCGCGCTCAGTGCTTATGCGCAAAAGACGGTGACGATCATCACCGTGAATAATCCGGACATGATCGAACTCAAAAAGTTGTCTCCTCAGTTCGAGCAAAAGAATCCCGACATTAAACTGGACTGGGTCATCGTCGAAGAGAACGTTCTGCGGCAGAAGGTCACTACCGATCTTTCCCAAGGAAGCGGTCAGTACGATCTCGTCTTTATTGGCCTTTACGACACCCCCATTTTTGCCAAACAAGGCTGGCTGGCATCCTTTGATAACTTGCCGGCAGACTATGATGTGGATGACGTCTTCAAATCGATCCGGGACGGGCTTTCGTATGATGGCAAACTGTACGCGCTCCCGTTCTACGGTGAAAGCTCCATGCTGATGTATCGTAAGGACCTGTTCGACGCAAAAGGTCTGAAGATGCCCGATCAACCGACTTACGAGGACCTCAGGAAGTTTGCCGACGCATTGACCGATAAGTCGAAAGGGATTTACGGGATCACCCTGCGCGGCCAACCCGGGTGGGGCGAAAACATGGCCTTTCTCGATACGTTAGTGAACACTTTCGGCGGGACTTGGTTTGACGAAAAATGGCATCCGACGATTGACAGCCCTGAATGGAAAAGCGCGATCGGCTACTACATCGATCTAATGAAGAAGGACGGCCCTCCCGGCGCTACATCGAATGGCTTCAATGAGAACCTGACGTTGATGACGAGCGGAAAGGCGGCGATGTGGATCGATGCGACCGTGGCCGGCGGTATGCTTGAAGGTAAAGATTCGCAAGTTGCCGGTAAGATGGGTTACGCCCCCGCGCCGATTGAAAAAACACCAAACGGTTCGCACTGGCTGTGGTCGTGGGCGTTCGGGCTTCCGAAAAAGGCAAAACAGCCTGACGCAGCGGTAAAATTCGCGGCGTGGGCTACTTCTAAAGAATACATCGAAGCGGTTGCTAAGGATGAAGGTTGGTCTTCGGTACCGCCTGGCACCAGAAAATCGACTTACGACAATCCTGAGTATAAAAAGGCGCCTTTTGCGGCCACTACGCTCCAGGCAATGCAGAGCGCGGACCCGACCAATCCTTGTATTAAGAAGGTCCCTTACATTGGAATCCAGTTCGTAGGTATCCCTGAATTTCAAGCGATTGGCACTGTAGTTGGACAGAATATGGCCGGTGCGCTGGCCGGAAAAATGTCACTTGATCAAGCGCTGAAAATCAGCCAGCAAGCGGCTGAACGCGCGATGATCCAGGGTGGGTATAGCAAGTGAAATGTAGGAGCTAAAGGGAGGCCGGCGCTGCGCCGGCCTCCTGTGCCGTTCGTTCGGCCATTAGGGTGGCGAAAATTATGCTCCGTAGGAGCAAAATCTTTATAGTGATCGATCCGCGAATATCGGTTAGTTCCGTAGGAGCGACATCGCGCCGTCATCGTGCGATGCCCAGCAGGTTAAAACAAACGTAGCTCGAGCAAGGCCCCGTTTGTCAATGGCTACAAAGATTTCGCTCCTCCGGAGCTGTCATTCGCAGCCCAAAATGTCCAAGCACCACGGCCTCGCAAGCGAGGCAGCGCTCCACGACTCCTCCCGGGCTCGGTCGGCGCACGCCATGAATTTTTAGCGCGGAAAAGCTGTTTGCGAGTCGATAGAGTCTATATAGTGACACCAACATGAGCGTTAAATCCCCCCCTGCCGCTCTGACTGAGGAGTCTTCAGCTCCAATCCAGAAAATTGATCCGGCCGAAAAATGGCGGCGCTTGCTGATGTGGCCGTCGGTCGTCCCATTGTTGCTCTGGATGATCGTACCGCTGGCCTTTACCATTTATTTCTCGTTCATTCGCTACAATCTGTTGAACCCGGCCGTTAGCGGCTTTGCCTGGTTCCAGAATTATCAATTTCTCGTCGGCGACGCATCATTCTGGCCCGCTATTCTCAACACGCTCCTTTTCATTGGCGCAGTCCTGATTATCACCGTGGTAGTCGGGGTTTTATTGGCGGTCCTTTACGATCAGGATTTTTTCGGCAAGAACGTGGCCATGCTGCTGGTGATTGCGCCTTTCTTCGTGATGCCGACGGTCAGCGCTTTGATCTGGAAAAACATGATTATGCACCCGGTTTACGGGTCGATAGCTTTGTTTTTGCAGAACCTAGGTATCGCGCCCGTTGACTGGTTTGCCGATTTTCCGCTCGTATCGGTCATCATCATTGTTTCTTGGGAATGGATTCCTTTCTCTTTTCTGATCCTGGTTACCGCCCTTAAATCTCTCGACCAGGAACAGAAAGAAGCTGCCGCAATCGATGGCGCCGGACCCTTCACGCAGTTCCGCTATATCGTGCTGCCCCACCTGGAGAAGGCGATTGGGGTAGTCGTGATGATCGAGATGATTTTTCTGCTCTCTATCTTCGCGGAGATTTATACGACAACCGGCGGTGGGCCGGGCAATGCTACGACTACCCTCGCCTACCTCGTTTATGCGCTCGGTCTGCAGCAGTTTGATGCCGGGATCGCGTCGGCAGGAGGTATACTGGCGATCGTGCTTGCCAACATTGTGTCTATCTTCCTGGTCCGCATGCTGGCCAAGAACCTGAGCCAAGCCAAATAACTAACCACCACTAACATGAGCAAAGCCGCTTGGTCTAAAATCGGGCTGACGATACTGGGATGGTTGATCGGAGCGATGTTTTTCTATCCGATCTTTTATATGGCGATTACCGCTTTCAAGACGGAGAAAGGTGCTTACTCGCCTGATATCTTCTTTATTCCGACGCTGGAATCGTTCGGCGAAGTCTTTTCCCGGAGCGACTATTTCCTGTTCGTCCGTAACTCGATCTTGATTTCTTTCGGGTCGACAATTCTTTGCTTCATTCTAGCGATTCCCAGCGCCTATCGGATGGCTTTCTATCCAACGCAGAAATCGCAGTCGACCATGCTTTGGATGTTATCGACCAAAATGATGCCGGCGGTAGGCGTCCTGATCCCCATCTACATTATTTGGCAGTGGCTTCACCTGTTGGACACCGTGACCGGGTTGATCATCATTTATACCTTAATGAACCTGCCGATCGCCGTCTGGATGTCTTACACTTATTTCTCCGAGGTGCCGAAAGGGATCCTCGAAGCCGGACGCATTGACGGCGCTACCGCCACTCAAGAACTTTGGCACTTGCTTCGGCCGATGACGATGCCGGGGCTCTCTTCTACTGCGCTGCTGCTAATCATTCTGGCGTGGAACGAAGCTTTCTGGAGCATCAATTTATCCAGTGCCAAAGCCGCGCCACTCACGGTATTCATCGCATCGTACTCAAGCCCAGAAGGTCTTTTCTGGGCGAAACTCTCCGCCGCTTCGCTGTTAGCCGTTGCTCCCATCATGGTCATGGGATGGCTCACGCAGAAGCAGTTGGTACGCGGATTGACCTTTGGAGCAGTGAAGTAGGGCGTGGGAGATGGAGTAGTGGAGTATTGGAGTGGTGGAGTAGTGTCCGTTAATTCGGCCCCGCTCCCGCGGGGGTGAAAAACGGCTCTGTAGGAGTCGGATCTTTATAGCTCGGATCTTTATAGCTGGTGCCGCAAAAAAAAAAGACGTAGCTCCGTAGGAGCGAAATATCATTTGGGAGTGCTGGCTAACCGCGAGAAACGCTCTTCGATGTTGCTCCTAACGGAGCTCTCCGCGTATATGTTGCCGCGGCTATAAAGTTTCGCTCCTACAGAGCTGATCGCGTCTCTTCGTCAAAAACGACCGCAACCTTACCGCACTTACCGCCGGCCATGAGCGCATAAGCTTCGCTTGCTTGCTCGATCGGAAATCTGTTTGTGACCAGCGCTTCGGGATGAATCTTCCAGCGCACAATCCGTTGCACGAGGTCTTCCATCAACCAGATGCTCGTGACCCAAGACCCATAGACAGTTTTCTGGTCGTGAATCAGGTCGGGGCTAGGACTCAGACCTAGGGTTCCACCTTCACCGACAAGAGCGATTCGGCCCCATTTGCGTGTGGCCTGAATCGCAGTGACCCGCCCTTTGTCGTTGCCGCTGGCGTCAAACGCCCTTTCTACACCATACCCATTCGTCAGATCTCGAATTTGTTGGACGTTGTCGGGACCGACCTCGAGTACGTGATCCGCCAGGCCGAGGCTTTGGGCGAGCTCCAAACGTTCGTCCACAGCGTCGACCCCTATTAGCTTATTAGCCCCCAACGCTTTCGCCAACATGAGCGCCGCCAGGCCCACCGGCCCTAACCCTATAACTAACACCGCATCATCCCCGGAAATACCGATCTTCTCCAGTCCCTCATAAACCGTCCCGAAACCGCATGCGACCTGCGCGCCGTCGGTATAGGAAAGCTCGTCAGGCAGCAACACAAGGTCCTTTTCTTCAGCCAGGATATAGGGCGCCATCCCTCCGTCCCTCTGCCAGCCATACGCTGCTCTAAGCTTGCTGGTACAACTTATCATGTAGCCACGGCGGCAATCGTAGCATAAGCCGCACCCGGAAATATGGTAAACGATGACGCGATCGCCCTTCTTAAATCGCCTCAGGCCAGGACCTTCTTCTACGATTTGCCCGCACGGCTCATGGCCGGCAATTTTATTCTGGTATCCTTCCGGTCCTTTCCCGACGTGCTCGCGGTAAATGGCGCGGATGTCGCTGCCGCAAATTGTGGAAGACTTCGTTTTAATTAAAACTTGACCATGCCCAGGCTCGGGAATGGGAAACTCTCTGAATTCTACAGTGCTGTTTCCAGGCAGCACGGCCCCCATCATTAGCCCGCTCATCGTGTGCAATGTCCTTTTGTTAGAATATCAAATCCGCCGCAGTCTGTCCTTCAGGCTACGGCGGAAACTAACGCAGTTCTCGGCAATAGCCTCACTCCAGACCAATCGGCTATCGGCTATTTGGCTATTCGCTATTTGGCTATTATTTGAGGTAGCCGCCTTGTTTTACGGCGCGGAGAGCCTGATTCTGACTGGCCTTTAGCGCTTGCTCCACACTCATCTTCCCGGCCAAGGCAGCGGAAATGTTCTGCCCCACTTCAGTCCCAATCCCTTGGAATTCCGGTATACCTACAAACTGAACGCCGATATAAGGTACCGGCTTGATCGCGGGATTTGTCGGATCTGCGGTCTGCATTGCTTTGAGAGTCACTTCCGCGAAGGGAGCTGCCTTTTGATACTCCGGGTTATCATACGTCGACTTTCTGGTACCAGGAGGAACCGTCGCCCAGCCTCCATCTTCGGCTGCCAGCAGGATATAGTCTTTGGACGTAGCCCATTCGGCGAATTTCAGCGCCGCATCCGGTTCCTTGGCCGATTTCGGGACCGCTAGAGCCCAAGACCAGAGCCAATGTGAACCATTTGGCGTGGCCGCGACCGGCGCTGGCGCAAAGGCGACTTTGTCCGAGACCTGAGATTGGCTCTTATCGAACAATGGACCAGCACCTGAGGTCGCATCGATCCACATCGCCGCTCTGCCACCCCCAAACAACGTAAGGTTTTCGTTGAACCCGTTTGAGCTGGCGCCGGGAGGACCATCTTTTTTCATCAAATTCACGTAAAAGGTGATCGCCTTTTTCCATTCTGGAGTGTCAATCGTCGGGTTCCATTTCATGTCGAACCAAGTTGCTCCGAAAGTGTTTAGCAGCGTATCGACGAACGCCATGTTTTCACCCCAACCCGGCTTTCCGCGCAGGGTGATTCCATAGATCCCTTTACCTTTGTCGGTTAGAGCATCCGCAAATTTAACGATGTCGTCATAGGTTGGCTGATCCGGCATGGTTAGCCCTTTCGCGTCGAAGAGGTCCTTCCGATACATCAACATCGAACTCTCAGCGTTGAACGGCAGCGCGTACAATTTGCCGTTATAAGACAACCCGTCCCGGATCGACTTAAAGACGTCCTCCAGGTCGTAACTTTCGGGGACATTTTCGATCGGGCGAACCCAGCCGCGCTTCGCAAAAATCGGAGCCTCGTACAGGCCCAGATAGACCAGATCAAATTGGCCGCTCCCTTGGGAAACGTCCGTAGTCACGCGTTGCCTAAGGACGTTCTCTTCGACCACAACCCAGTTGAGCTTAATATCAGGGTTTTGCTCTTCGAACTTACTCGAGAGTTTCTTCAACCGGATCATGTCCGGGTTATTCACGACGGCAATCGTGATCGACTTTTGCTGGGCAAACGCACCGCAAAAACAGGTCGTTACAGCGGCTAGGACCGCTAATAAGCGTTTAGTGATCATGGGTAAGGGGGATGAAAAATGAAACCGCCAGCAACCGGATGAGACGTAACCCGGTTGTTCAAACGAGCATTTGCCCTCTACTAGGGCAAATGTCAATATCTATTCAATGCCCCCCACTAAGGAAGCCGATAAACTTGACCAAGCCGCCAGAATCGCTTGGCTCTATTACGTCGCCGGCAAGACCCAACAGCAGATCGCTGCGGCCCTTCATATCTCCCGGCAGACTGCCCAGCGACTGCTGGGAGTGGCTGTCGAACGCAACTTGGTTAACGTGCGCCTCTCGCACCGGATCAGCTCCTGTGCTGCATTGGAAGAGACTTTGCGCAGCCACTACAAGCTCCGACTATGTGAAGTGGTACCGTTCGATGCCGACGAGATAGACAGCTTGCAGGCCAAGATCGCAATCACCGGGGCATGGGTTATGGAACGTTTCCTCTCTTCCGAACAGCCAATCATCGGCGCGCTTGGCACCGGGCAAACCTTAAAAGCGGTGATCGGTCGGCTGCCGGTGCTGCGCCGGCCACAACACCGGTTCGTCAACCTCGTTGGTACCTTTGCTCGGGACGGCTCAAGTAACCTCTACGATGTGGCTTTTAGTATGGCGGAGAAGACCGGCAGCCGTTACTACCTCCTTCCAGCTCCGCTATTGGTTTCGACCGTGGAGGAGCGACTCAGCTGGTGCGACCACGACCTTTACAAGACCGTGGCAGGGATCGCCGCGAAGGCCGATGTAACCTTCATCGGGATCGGGCATATTGCTCCCGGCTGCCCGTTAGAACGCGACGGATACATTTCTCGACAGGAAGTGCGGCGTCTACAGCAGGCGAGAGCAATCGGTGAAACCTCGGGCTGGGCATGGGATTCCTCTGGCGAATTGATTGATCTACCCGCTTATCACGACAAACTCACCAGCATCCTTCCTCCGCGCCATTCTAAGAACCCGGTAATCGCCTTTGCCGGCGGTAAATATAAATGGGAAGCGGTAAGAGCAGCTTTGCGCGGCAGATGGATAAACGGTTTGGTCACGGACGAATCCTGCGCATTTGCTATCGCGGACTCCGAAGGGTTGACGGTCGGTAGCACCGCAGAGATAGAAGCGGTGAAAGGCCTGCCCTGAGCATCTCGACAAGCTCGATACAGGCAAGCGTCGAGCGCGTCGAAGGGTGAAAAGTGATAGGTGAAAGGTGGCGCTTCGAACTGACTCAAAGCCCCTCTTCCAAGTAAGTGATCCGACGCCTCGTCCCCTTTGACCCTGAATACTTCTTTGACCGGTGCGTTTAACTTGGTCATTAGCCCGAACGGTAACTATCTATACGTGGCGGACGTCATCAACGCCGCGGTGTATGTCGTTGATATGGCATCGTCATAGAAGTTTCTGTGTGCTAATGCTCGAAGATTACGAAGGCAGAATTCATTTACTGATATGAAAGGAGAGTTGGCTCCTGATCGAATTGAGCTCTAGCTTGGGATGAGCGATGTCAAAATAAAACGAAGTAAAAGTTCCCGGTAAAGGAAAACTCACTATGGCCCAAACCCCCTGGCAGCTCGGAGGAAACTCCAACACAAACCCACCCACCGATTTTTTGGGAACCACAGATAGCCAGCCTCTGGTCGTCAAGACGGACGGTACGGAGCGGCTCAGGGTCGTTGCCACCGGCAACGTCGGCATCGGGACAACGAATCCCGGTCGCTGGCCGTTGACGATTCAGGCTCAGCTTCCGGAACAAGAGTTGATCAGCTTCCAGGACCCGAGCGGAAACACCAAGTGGCACATCAACCAGAACTGGATAAGCAGCGGGTTGAACTTTTCAGAGACCAACGTTGCCGACTTTCGAGTATTCATCGCGACGGGCGGAAACGTCGGAATCGGCACGAATGTACCGGCCACGAAACTGCATGTTGCCGGAGATGTGACTGTTACCGGCGATGTTCTGCTCGCGGGCGCTGATTGTGCAGAGGACTTTGATGTCATCGGGAGGCTGCCGGAACCGGGAACGGTAGTTGTGATCGATGAGAATGGCGCTCTGCACGAGAGCTGCCACGCTTACGACAAGAAAGTAGCTGGAGTAGTATCGGGTGCCGGTGAGTACCGGCATGGACTTGTGCTGGACAAGCGCACTTCGGAAAAAAAGCGGATACCTTTGGCGCTCGTGGGAAAGGTCTACTGCAAGGTGGACGCGCAATACTCACCCATTGAGCTTGGGGACTTGCTGACCACTTCGCCGACACCGGGTCATGCCATGAAGGCTGTCGATCCTTTCAAAGCGTTTGGAAGCGTGATCGGAAAGGCCCTGGCGTGTTTGCAAACCGGACAAGGCATGGTTCCGATCCTCGTCGCGTTGCAGTAGCGGCCGCCCTGGCCCGTTCAGTCATTAAGGAGTTCTCCCGCCATGAGTAATCTGTCTGACCTGGTAAACCAAATTGCTAATTCATCGAACCAGGGGATAGCCTTCGTGGGAAATTATCTCGGTACGATGGCAGACATTTCGGGCGCGTTCGCTTTCCTTGAGTTGGTTGCCGGGCTATTCGGTACCGGTCAGTCAGAACTGTCCGCGATCGAGGGTGCCATCCAGAATGCCTTTTCGCAGCTTGATAAGGTGGAAGAAGGCAATCAGATTCTGCAACGAAATACGACTTTAAACGGCTATATCGGGCCCGCGTTAACTCAGCTTGAGAGTGTACAGGCCGAGGCCAATTCGAATCCAAGTCCACCCGAGGTTGTCGCGTTTATCGCGCCCTGCATTACGGCACTCAACGACCTTGGAGGAAACACCCAGCCTGACATCGTTTGGAATCTTTCGGCCGGCTGGCCGATTTACTGGACGGACGCTGGGCAATATTTCAGTCACTGCGACTATTTCGATCCCAAGGGCTACACGACAGGCGACGTGGGATATGGCTCGCAGAACCCACCTTTAAATTCCGATGGTCTGACGGTTTTCTACTACAGCTACAGCCTGGCGTTATATGTATACTCGATCTCCATCTTTCTCGCTGTCGCAGGCTCTCTCGATCCGAACTTCGCGATAAACTACGCGGACGTGATTAGAAATTCGGTCGCGTTATTGAAGTCAAAGCATGATCTGATTTTTCAGACAGGACTCACACAGTTAGCTCCCGCTAATTGGACGAGTGCAGGGTTAGTGAACATCTCCTGCCCCCGCAGTCCGGTGGATCCATTCCCGGCGCCAACGCCAGGTATCACGCTGCTATACAATCCTGAATTCACAGGAATCCCGATAGGCGCCCTGATCGAGTACGGTGCGGTTGAGAAGTATTCCGGATACAGTTCAATCGGAGATCAATATCAAATCAACCTCAACGCCAGTGGAGGAACTGATCCCGCGACCTACTACAAGTTTCAAGTTAGGCTATTGAAACGAACCAAAGACGTTTACAGTGCCGTCGGCCTGCAAAACGTATGGCAAATGATCGATAATTTGAACAAGATTGCCGGTGATCCGCCTTTGCAGGGCCCAAGTTTTGGCGACTGGTCATTGCGCGATGTTTTTGGCTTGGTGAACCAAGGGCAGACTGCGGGCGGTTATAGCTTGAGAGCCTTAGGTGCGTTCATCATTGGAACTCAACCGTTGGACACTCCCTATTCCGTGGGCGCAACGAGCTTTACGTTGAGAACGCTACTAACGAATTTCCCCAATTAAAGGCGTCGCTCAGAAGTCTAGTAATCGGTTTCAATTCGTCCCAGAGTGCGGCCCAGCACATGTTCTCCCGCGCGTCATGCTCGCACCAAATGTTAACGGCTTCACCGCCGATTACGAAACCGTCCAGTTTGCCAACCACGCTCGGAACAAACGACAGATCAGATACGAAAACTCCACAGGGTTTGATGTCTTCCAGCTCGCTCTCGAGCAGGCCGATCAGGTCCGTTGCTTCTACACGCACGCTCTTGGAAACACGGATGCCAGGCACTTGCGCATAGTGTAAAATGGTAAGTTCGTTGCTGACAGTGTTCATATGCGTACATCACAAACGTGAACACATTTACCTCTTCCCCTGAGTTCGATTCTGGTTCACCGCGACCGCACTGGTACCAACGCCTTCCATTGATAGAGATCCACAAACCGCCACAGGCCCTATAGTCGCTGAACTCATCGATTCTCGTTTCAGGGCGTGCGGCGGATTCGCCATCAATTTTCAGTTAAATAAGGCATGCATGTTTTATGGTTTGGAGACGAAACGGAGAACGATTGCTGACGACAGCAAACCACCGCGCTGTTGCTTCGCGTGTTGCAACTAACTAATAATTAGTTTGAAGCTAGGCTATACCAAGTAATCCGTTGGATTAATTAGCGCATCTTGCAACGCTTGCACCAGTACTCAGATGAGCATACGTCATTCTACGTACGTGCAAATTCGATTTTGCTGTTGCGGCGTACTCCGGCGAGCCGTAGGAGAGATAGGAGGATTTATTACCACTTCTCGCTTTCAGCAGAGCTTTTTAAACCCTACGGCCCTTGATCCCCCATCCTCACCGAAAGGAGTCATATGTCAGCAGCTCGCCATGCCACCATACACCTGAATAGTAACGAAAGTCCTACTCTAGTGAAAGTCTCGCTCCCTCACAAGATTACTCGGCCAGAACTTTCCACGCTAATTAACGATAAGATCGTCAACGACATTGTCTTGCGCCACACCGGCTGCACGTGTCTATCTGGACGAATAAGTGTTTTGATTGAGAGTGAATTCGAAGAGGCTTTACGCGTGGAACTCGGACCAGCCCAGGCGCAGTGACGGATGCACAATAGAAAAGCGCTGATCGGCCTACTTAACAATCCGGTGGTTCCGTCGGTTGTGAAGTATGCTCCGAGCCTCGTGGAATATATCGACGTCATACCCGATCGTTTGTGGTATGATTTTGAACACGCTGAGGCTACCGGTGGGCGCTTTCACCGTGTCGTCGGTGCGATCGAGGAGCTTAAAAAATGCGCAGAAGGGAGAGTGCTGGGTGGCCATGGGATTGGACTATCTCTGCCCAGTGCTATTCCACTTGACATGGCGATGGTTGGCGAAGTGGCGTCACTTGGCCGGGAGCTAAAGTTCCAATGGTTCAGCGAACATCTAAGCATGTTCCTGGTCTCGCATGGAAGCGTGCCTAATAGCCAAGCGGGACTTGGGTTACCGGTGCCTTACGACGAAGAGGTCTTCGGTATCATAGCGACCAAGTTGGCGGTATTGAAACAGGAACTCGCGTGCGACTTATTGCTAGAAAATGGCGCTGTATTCACGCCGGTTCCTGATAGCGAAATGACCGAGCCGGAGTTTTTGAATCGTCTTTATTCGGAAACTGGTTGCGGTACTCTTCTCGATCTTCACAATCTCTATGTTGGACAACTGAACGGCGTCCTTTCAGCCGTAGAATATCTTGAACAACTGAATCCCGATTGCGTTCATGAAATTCATCTTGCTGGAGGTGATGAGATGGCGGGATTTTACACCGATTCTCATTCGGGCATTACGCCTCAAGAGGTGTGGTCATGGGCATATAAATTTTGCCCTTCCTTTAACAACCTGAAGGCGATTGTGTTCGAGTTTCATGAGTCGTACTTCAACAAGCTCGGTCTTTCTGGGATAGCCCAGGAGTTGGAACGCATGCACGAGCTAGCATACTCTTTAAAAAGCGCATGAGAGGGATATGCTGCTGGAATTCCAACAAGCATTGGCCGACTTAGTGGCATCACCGGCGCTCTGTCGGCAAGTCCGCGCGAATCCTAGCCAGCTTCGAGAGCGTTATAATCTCTCGGATCGGGAGTACGGACGCCTTGCTGTGATGGTTAATGAGAAAGGCATGGTGTTCAACTGCGTCTTATATCGCGCTAATCGCCTAGCGCCGCTGGCACTTAATCTCCGCGAGTTTTGTCGGGTTCTTGGACCGAAGCTCGGACCTCTACTATCTGAATATTCCGTTCTCTACCCAAACACTAACGTCCACTTTTATCGCGAATGCGAGCGGTTTTGCCTTTTCGTTCTCGAGAAGATGAAGGAAGGCTATGCGCTTGAGCCGACCGCCGAAGCTATCTTTCTCGACGAATACTCCAAGATTAAGGCCGGTCTAGTCGCAACCTATACTGCTCTTTAATAAAGGTCCTATCGAGGACGAGCAAGACCACCTTGTCTTCGTTTTTATCTGCAAAAACAACCCGTAGCCTCTTCTCGCCAAGGCGATTCCGAGGCCAAGGCGGTCGCGGTTAATCAGAGCCCGGTCGCGGCGCTCGCCGCTGCCAGCGAAATCAGGGGTTTACCCCGGGATCATTTCGAAGTGCATGAGATTTCGAAAGAGGAGTTCGAACGACCTCGAGGCTGAGTTCTGAATCTCCTCCCATGGCATTGTCGAGAAGCTGGATGCAGGAGCCCGCCGAGTCTTCCAGAATGGGTCTACGGGTTTGATCGCAGCACGCCGGATCCAATCGTTCGGGTTCCTCGCCTTCGCACTCCACCCCGACTAGCAAATCCTCATTCCTCCGCAATCCGCTAATAGTCCAACGTCTATACAAGCAAGAATCCACTATCCCATGACAAGACCTGGATATGATCGGCTGAGAACCAAACTTCTGTTGCTTCTTCTATGGTTAGCATCCGACGGTTCCTACTGGTTAATCTCTTGGTGGGGTAATGAGGGGGAAATTTATAAGACAGGATATGTTATGGTCGCAAAAACAAGCGGATCCGCCCCGATGGTCGTTTGGGAAGCCGGAGGCGGCATGTCGAAAACGTTCGAAACTTTTCAACGTGACGTCGGATCAGGTGGTGAATTCGGCGACCCTATCGTCCGGCCCTAACGATGTTTCTTGAAAATGGCTAAAACCTTGAGGGCGCTCAGACGATCGCTGGGCACGCCGATAGCTGGACCGCGAAGCTTGGTAATATCCAAGTTAAGCATAAGTCTTGAACAACTGCAGGGATTCCGCCGCTCACTGACAATTTTGGACGCCGACTGTCGGGAAATTGTAGCAGATTCTTAATTCGGCAATCTCGGATGCCGGATTTGAGCTTGAGCTCGCCGAAGCGCGGCGCCAGAATAGGTTCGCCCCGCGGAGGCCTTAAGCAGCGCAAGAATACCGTCTGCGGCTTGAACAGCTTTTTTCGCCCCAATCCCCCGCAGTCGCGGGACGACGGCGAGATCCTGGCCGGGAATAGAAGCGCCAGAAACATGTTTCCGCGTAATGCCCGCGGACCGACCGCACGGGCGTTGATAGATCAATCGGATTTATCTCAGATTTGCTACCTCGCCAAATCTTGAACTTCTACTTCAGAGATCAGGCGAAAACGCCGGCCATGAATTGACTTTTGGTCATTAACGCGAAATTAAGCTGCTTTTAGGAGGCGGATTATGCGGTCTTTAATCATTACTTTTGTCTTCTCAGCCGGTCTAGTATTGACAGCCATGGGATCGTCCGAAACACAAAGCAGCGGCAAACTGAAGTTAGGCGATCCGATACCAGCGGTGAGCGCTAAAGATCAACATGGCGAAGAAGTGAACTTAGGTGACAATAAGACTGGATACACGTTGGTCTACTTCTATCCAAAAGCGATGTCGCCGGGCTGCACGGCGCAGGCATGTAGTTTGCGCGATTCTTACACTCAGCTCCAAGAGAAGGGTGTTAAGATCTACGGCGTGAGCGTTGATTCGGTCAAAGCGCAAAAGAAATTCGCGGACAAAGATAATTTGCCTTTCGAGTTATTGTCTGATCCGAACAAAAAGGTGATTGCTGCTTTTGGCGTGCCGTTGTTCATGTATACCTTTGCCCGGCGGCAAGCCTACCTGTTCAAAAACGGGAAGTTGATTTGGTTCGATACCAAAGCGAGCACCGACGCCCAGGCCGCGGATGTGTTGAGAGTTCTTTCGAGACCGTGATGATCCTCGCGACCCTGATTTTGATTTTTCGGGGTCGCCTAGCGGTTAGACTCGATCGTGATTCAGCCTCGTTTAGTCAGTTTCGAGGACGACGACGAGTACGGCCTGCCGCGCCGTAGCCTTGGCGCAGGCGGGAGAACGAAGCCCCAGCGCGCGTAAATTCGGGCATTGTCCATAGTGTTCATATGAGTACATAACCCACATTAGCACGTTTACCCCATCCCCTGAGTTCGACTACTACTACAAAGCCTGCCGCAAAGGCGCTTCCGAGGCGAAGGCGGTCGCGATGAACCAGAGCCCGGTCGCAGCCCTCGCCGCTGCGAGTGAGATCACGGGGCTACCTCGGGATAACTTTGAGTTGCATGAGATTTCGAAGGAGGAGTTCGCGAGTTTGCGGCGCAAATAAACAACAAAATCGCCTCGCGCAGCGGTCGCGGAGGACGCAGGGGAAAAAGACGGAATAAAAGGCCAGCCAAGCTTTACACCCGGTGCCGCCCGTCCGTCGGTGTTAATCAAAATCGGCGGTCGAATTGGGGTTTTCTGCACATTCTAACTCGTTATGGACGTTGCTGCCGGCCGGGCGGCGCACCGCCATCAAACGCCAATCAGTCAGCTAGAAGGAGGAAAAGAGCGAGGCAATACGCGTAGCGAGACGGAGAGGACGTCACAGGGTTCGGCGGCCAAGTGAACGGGGGCCGCGCACTTGAGACTCCACCGAATTTCATGGTGTGCGCACCCTCGGATTGCGCCCGTTATTCGTCTGTTGACGCGGCGCCGTTCAATTCGCTGTGGTATTTAGCAATGCCGCTCTGATACTCATCTTGAGCCCTTTTGTAATCCGCACTGGATATCAGATGGCTTTGATACATTGCTTCCAATCGCGCCCGTTTACGTTCGGCTTTCTGGCGCTCCCGCTCGGCGGCCTTGCGGTCTGCTTCAGACAGTCTTGCCGAGTGCAATCCGGTGTCATTCACGACGACGGCCGGCTGCGGTGCTGGCGTAGGGCTTGGTGTTGGCGCCGGGTGAACCGATTGGGTCGAATTCTCTGGCACAACGATTCCAACCGTTCCAGTATACACTGCATTCGGGTCTGCCGGCATCGAACCCGGTCCAGTGGTTAACCTAGGAGTCGGCGTAGGCTCCGAAACGATCTGGAGATCTCCCAAATCCTTCCAGCGTGTGTTGCTCGGTGTGATCACATGAAGGGCCGGGATCGCGACGGCTACTAACAAGGCCAGCAGGATGGTCGAAACCAGAACCT
>JAFAIO010000549.1 GCA_019236675.1 Verrucomicrobiota bacterium | reverse complement strand
GGAAAGTGATTAAAAAAACCGTGATGGAACTTGGCGGATCTGATGCCTTTATTGTCTGTGAAGATGCGGACATTCCGAAGGCTGTTGAAGCGGGTATCAGGGGGCGCTTCCACAACGCAGGCCAGGTCTGCCTGGCAGCCAAACGGTTCCTCCTGGTGGGGAAGATCGCCGACGAATTCGAGACCTTATTTGTAGAAAAGGCGAAGTCGATCCGTGTGGGCGACCCTATGAATCACGCAACCCAGATGGGACCGATGGCCCGCATCGATCTGCGCGATTCCCTGCATAGACAGGTGGAGGGCACGATTGCGAAAGGCGCGCGCGTGCTCTGCGGGGGCAAACCGGTGGAAGGCAAAGGAGCCTTTTATCCATCCACCGTACTCAGCGGGGTAACTCAGGGCATGCCCGCGTTCGACGACGAGACCTTCGGCCCGGTTGCAGCGATCACTCGCGTTCCGGACCTTGACGCTGCCGTTAAAGCAGCAAACGCCAGCCAGTTCGGGTTGAGCGGCAACCTCTGGACCAAGAACGTAGAGTTGGCTCGCAAGGTTGCGCGTGATCTCTATACCGGTGGTGTCTTCATCAATGGCGTTACCGCATCAGACCCCCGGGTACCAGTCGGTGGAGTTAAAAACAGCGGGTATGGCCGCGAGCTTTCCCACTTCGGGTTGCACGCTTTTGTAAATCCGCAAACGGTCTGGATAGAAAGCCTATGAGAAACATTTACGAGTTTTGTTCTATATAGAGATCGGAATGAAAAGGAAACTTTTAAACGGCGCACATTTGAGCGCCGAGAGGAGTCAAGCATGAGCAAGGTGGCGTTTCTCGGACTGGGCGCGATGGGTTCCCGTATGGCGGCGAATCTGCTCAAAGCCGGACATGAGCTGACGGTCTGGAACCTGACTCCAGAGGCGGCTAAGAGTTTGGCCGCGTCTGGTGCAAAGGCGGTGGCTACTCCTAGAGAAGCAGCGGAAGGCAACGATTTTATCATTGCTATGGTTAGCAACGACGATGCTTCGCGACACGTTTGGCTCGATCCATCGAGCGGCGCGCTTGCCGGCGCCAAGGCTGGAACCATTGCCATAGAAAGTTCTACGCTTACCCCTGAATGGGTCCGTGAACTTGGCAGCTTCACGAGCAAGGCCGGTGTCACGCTGCTAGATGCGATGGTTTCGGGCAGCACTCCACAGGCAGAGAGCGCACAGCTGGTGTTCCTGGTGGGGGGCGATGCGCATGCGCTGAAACGTGCAGAACCCCTGCTTCAGGCGCTTGGCTCGAGCATTCAACATGCTGGACCGGAAGCGTGTGGAGCTTTAGCGAAGTTGGCTACAAACACGCTGATGGGCGCGCAGTTGGCCACTCTCGCTGAAATGGTTGCAATGCTAAAGAGGCAGGGCGTCGACCCGAAGCAGGTGCTACATGCGGTGTCGGCCACGGCGATGTGGAATCCTCATCTTACCCGTGATGCCGAATCGATGCTGAGCGGTAACTTTGAGACAAAGTTTCCGATCAAGCTTCTCGAAAAAGATCTTGGTTACACCGTGAAAACCGCCGGAGGAGATGTGGAGGTTCCTACTGTTAGTGCCGTACGGAATTTGTTTAAGAGGGCGATCGACGAGAACCTCGGTGATCTCAACATGACCGCTGTCGTGAAGTTGTTCGACAAACAGTATTGAGCCCAGTGGTCGAGCAAGGAAATAGTTTTGCTTCTTTGTTAGGTGTACGGCGTTTGCACCAGGCAAAGGATTAATAGGCGACGGTAGAAGAAAAATTAGTAAGTGAAATGTCCCGGTATGTGTTAGTCAGCCGAGAAATGACGTCTCGGGAAACTGCGTGTAATTGCCATTTACCAAATTTCATCTCCTTTAACTTCCCTAATGACGCCCCGACGGGTATGTCCTTATCATGAAAAAGAAGATCCTCTTTGTTGTGTCCAGTGCTACACAGATCGGCCCCAAAAAAAGGCCCACGGGTAACTTCCTGACCGAAACGGCGCATCCTTACGTCACCTTCAGGAGGCAGGGCTATGACGTCGACATCTACAGCATCAAAGGGGGAGAAGCCCCACTGGACGGGTGGGCGGACAAGGACAACGAACTCAATCAGATCTTCCTCAATGGTGAGGGGCTGGCCCAATTGAAGGTGACAAAGCCCGTGACCGAAATCGGCAAGCTCGGCCAATATGATGCCGTTTTCGTACCCGGCGGGCTGGCTCCGATGGTTGACATGCCCGAGAATGAACTCGTTCACGACATCATCAAGACCATGTGGGAAAGCGGCAAAGTGGTTAGCGCCGTTTGTCACGGCCCGGTATCTCTGTTGAATGTCAAGCTCAGTGATGGCTCCTGGCTGATCGAGGGCAAGAGTCTCACCGCCTTCAGCAATGATGAAGAAAAGGGTTATGCCGACGCTGACGTCCCCTTCGAACTGGAAACAGCCTTGCGGCACCATGGGTGTAATTTCAGTTTCGACAAACCCTGGCAACCATACAGCATCACCGACGGCCGGTTGGTGACCGGTCAGAATCCGGCCTCAGCCCTGGGCGTAGGCGTAAGGGTGGTCACTATTTTAGAATCCAACGCATAAAATCCGGATAAAATGGGTGTCACACCAATTCATGTTTTCGCGAAATGGAAGGTCAGGCCTGGACGACTGGAAAATGTTTTATTGATCCTGAAGAAGTTGAAAGCAACGAGCATCCAGGAAAAGGGAAATCTCTTCTATCAGGCACATCAGGATAGCTCGGATCCGAACACGTTGATCCTTTTCGAAGGGTATTCCGATGATTCGGCATTAGCTCTGCATCGAAATGCCGAATACTATATACAAGCCATCGAAGATATCCGCCCGCTTTTGGCGGACAGGGAGGTAATTTTAACCACACCGATAGAGATCTGATAGGTTAGTATCCGTACCGTGGAGCGTGCCTCGCTTGCGAGGCCGTGGTGAACAGAGGAACATGATTAGGTAGGGCGTCTATTTTCTCTACGCTCTGTATCGCGCGAACTTTAGAATTGAACCGCAAACCAATTCCGTGAGAGCGGATGTCTCCCAATTGGAGCGACCTCGGTCGGTAAACCATAGAGCAGATCACGACAAAGGGGCATTATGTCATGTTTCCCCCCTGCTCACCACGGCCTCGCAAGCGAGGCGCGCTCCACGGCTTGCGCCTGAATTATATTCTATGTGGCAAACAGTAATCATTGCGCTTGTTCACACATCGATTCTTTTTGTGGCGTTGTTCGGCCTGCGGCGTTTGGACCATTATATCGCTAACAAGTTCGGTTGGTTTGGAGTGCACTGTCCGACTAAGTTAGCGGTGGAAGGTGAATATGAGGCGCCGCCTCAGGGTCGGGCGGTACTATGTCTCGTCATTCGACTGATCATTCCTCGACTGATTGTTATCACCGCTGTTATAGGATCTTTTCTGATTCTGCTTTATGATTTTGGATTTCGATCGACGATCGCGACTTGGTTTAACATGCCCGGCTGGGAATGGAAATTGCCGGTTGCCTTTGTGATCGGTGTTGCCATTAACCTGATTGTTACGGTTGGAAGGCTTCGCAGCCATCGATTGCGAGAGGCGGCGATGAAGGATCTCGCACATTCTCACGCGCTTCTTCTATTGGTTGGTGCAGAGGCGCTGCAGGTCCTTTTACCACTCGGGTTCGCTTTCATGATCATGCCGATGCTCGGACTTCCACAGCCGATTCTTGACGTGTTCGAGCGCGTTACCTTGATTTTGGTTATAATTGCGCTCGGGATCGATGCACTAAAAACGCTGCGGTTGGTCGAAGCAAAATTCGCATACCGCTTAAAATTAAAATCCGGCGGTGAGGAGCGCCAAATTCGTGCAGCGGAAACGCAGTACTCGGTGACGCATCGGATGCTGAATGTCCTGGTGATTCTGGGCACAGTTGGCGCGGCCTTGATGGTTTTTGATCAGGTCCGTGCATTTGGCGCCAGCATCTTAACTTCGGCCGGAATCCTTGGGCTGGTCGCGGGAATCGCGGCTCAACGGACACTGCAAAACGTCTTTGCCGGTCTGCAGCTTGCCATCACTGAACCAATCGCTCTCGGTGATGTCATTGAGGTTGAGAATGCGGTCGGAACCGTTGAGGAAATTAATTTCAACTTTGTTTCTGTTAGATTGAGGGACCTTCGTCGGCTGATCCTGCCGGTCACTTACTTCCTCGAAAGGCCTTTTACCAATTGGACAAGAACGTCCAGCGAATCGTTAACCTCTTTTTCATTGGTCGTGTCCTTGGATTCTTCGCTTCCCGCAATACGCCAGCAAGTGGAAACGATTCTGCATGCCAATGCGCTTTGGAACGGCGGTAAATGGGAAGTGTGTGTTAGCGAACTTCGCGAGAGTTCTATGGTGGTTCGAATTACGCTGGGAGCCAGCGATCCGGAGATCGGGTTCCATTTAAAATCGTATGTCCAAGAGCACATCGTCGATTATCTAAATGAATTTAAGAACGGCTCTCTGATTGGAGCCGTCGCCGAGCAGAAACCGCCGATGGCGGCGCCGGAACCGATAAAAAATCAGAAGCTAGAACCTGCAGCGCCGGCCTGTGGAGCAGCTTAAGCGGCATTGACGACTTGTACTTCGGAAAGGAAAAAATGAGCGCACAAAATATCATCGATAGACTTTACCCACTCAACGGCGGATTGGCCGTGGCCCCTGATCGTTCTGTTTACACACCGGGAAGATGGAAGGGAGAGCAGATTACGTTCAGCTGCAATTGTTACCTGATGCATCACGGAAGCGGTTGGACGCTATGGGATACAGGGATTTCGGACGGCGTGGCAGAAGAGTCTGGTGGCAAAGTTATCGCCCATGGCATCAGGGGCATCGTGGCACGCACGTTAACGCTCCAGCTTGCTGATATAGGGATTAGTCCTGCAGAGGTCACCACGGTCATTCTATCCCACGCTCATTTTGATCACGTGGGCAACGCCGCGCTCTTTCCCCACGCGACCTGGTTTATCCAGAGCGTCGAATATGCGGCCATGATCGGGTCTGACTATGCGAAGTACGGCTACAGCCCGGAGCTGTACCAAACGCTGGACAAAACTAAGATCGTGCTGATGGAGGAGGATCATGACATCTTTGGCGATGGGGCGGCTCGGGTTTTCTTTACGCCGGGGCATACCCCCGGCCACTGCTCGCTGATGGTGCACTTAAGCAATGCGGGAAAAATGTTGCTGGCGGCTGACGTAGCCCATTACCCCTACAACTTGGAACATGGTTGTGTGCCTAGTTTCAACAGCGACGCGCAACAATCTGTTGCCTCAATGCAGCGGATTCGTTCGCTCGCGGATGCAGAGAGCGCGCAGCTTTGGCTAAATCACGATTTTGTCAAGTCGGCTACTATCCCGCACGCACCCGCCTACCTAGACTGACACCACTCGCGGATCCTCGCGACGTATATCGTCCTCGTCCTCGGAGGTTTTGGGTCATGCGCATCCCTTTAGGCCTAGAGCTTCCCTAACCCAAAACCGCACCGGTTACGAGCGGGCCCCGGTTTCGATGAGCACCCTCGAGGACGAGGACGAGGACGATTGTGGAAGAGTGATGTGGCTTCGAAAATGTGAGAGCTGAGAGTTAACTGTCTCGGGCAGAAATTTTCCGGCGAAAAATGTTCTGAAACAAGATCCGCGAAATGCTTGATACAAGAGTGACGAAATGTCGGGTGCCTTCGGAAGTTGAGAAAGTACCCCGGCTCTATTTTATGACTCTTGCTTCAAATAAAAAGGAGCGCCCGTTAGCGTTGGTAACGGGCGCATCGAGCGGGATCGGTGTTGAACTATCGCGAGAATTGGCTCGGGATGGTCACGATGTTATCCTCGTGGCCCGCAGGGAGAACCCGATGCGAGATCTGGCGACTAAACTTGCTGCGTTCGGTGTTAACGCGACGGTCGTGGCAGCTAACCTGGGAGTAATCAATGCTGCTTCCTGTCTCGTGGCCGAATTGCACGAGCGGGGCCTGGATGTACCTGACGTTCTGGTCAACAACGCCGGGTTCGGTGACTATCGGGAGTTCAGCGAGGCTGAGCCGACTAAACTTGCTGAGATGATTCAACTCAATGTGACTACGTTGACCGAATTGACACGCTTTTTACTGCCGGGCATGCTAGCTCGCCGGCGAGGGCGAATCCTCTTTGTGGGTGCGCTGGCTGGCTTTGTACCTGGACCGGGGGCTGCCGTCTATCACGCCACGAAGGCCTATGTAGTTAGTCTGGGGGAGGCGCTTGCCGATGAGCTGCATGGAACCGGGGTCACCGTTACGACGCTTTGTCCTGGTCCGACTGAGAGCGGCTTCGACATAGCGGCCGGCCTGGATCCGGATGCCGGCGAGGCAAGAAGAAGATTCATGACAGCGCGGAGAGTAGCCCAGAGTGCTTATCAAGCCATGATGCAAGGACATTCCTTAGAGGTCCCGGGCGTGATCAACAGGCTCCCCGCGGCTTGGGCTCGTTTAGCTGCGCGCATGCTCGTCAAGGCAGCCATTGGAACAAATCGGTAGCTCGCGAATATGAGAAGGCTATAGTTAAGCCCACGAATTTAGGCGCACAAATGGACGGACTACAGCGAAGCGAAAGGCTCTTCCTGTAGTGAAGTAGCCTAGATTTTTATGAGAAAAATCCCGGGTACTTTGCAGGAAGGAGGAGCTCGCTTCGAAACGACGCATTGGACTGTCGTGATGCAGAGCGTCAAAAGCGAGGCTTCGGTTTCAGCGCAGGAGGCACTGGCCGAGTTTTGTGAATCGTATTGGCCGCCGCTTTATACCTTTGTGCGCAGGCGTGGCTATTCGCCAAGCGACGCCCAGGACCTGGTGCAAGGCTTTTTTGTGCACCTGCTTTCCCACAACACTCTGAGCCGCGCCGACCGTGACAAAGGGCGCCTGCGCACTTTCTTGCTGGGCTCGTTGCAGAACTTTTTAGCGAATGAATATGACCGGATGCAGGCCCTGAAGAGAGGGGGGGCGAGTCGCATCGTCTCTATGAGCGACGAACTGGCGGCAGAAGAAGCCGCGCTCGTTACCATGTCTCAGCTGGATGACACCGGCTGTTATGATCAGGCCTGGGTAGCCACACTCGTGTCTCGGGCCTGGGAACGGTTGCGAGAAGAGTACGAAGCAGAGGGCAAAACCATGCTGCTCCAGGAGCTAAAACCCTTCTTGTTCGGGGGTCGGGCGATGCCGGATCAAGAAGAAATTGCCGCTCGGCTCAAGATTCCCTTTGCCACATTGCGGACGATCTTACGCCGGTTACGCCAACGCTATCGAGAGAACTTACGCCAGGAAGTGGCCAGAACGGTGGCCGCACCTTCACAAGTAGACGAAGAGCTGCAATATCTGCAGCGGCTTCTGCTCGCCGGATAAAACTTCGAAGTGAAAGGCGAAAGAGATGCCCAAATGAATTCTGCTGGTTTACCGGATGGTTCCCA
>JAFAIO010000525.1 GCA_019236675.1 Verrucomicrobiota bacterium | reverse complement strand
CCGCGGTTCTCTGACGACAACAGCTTGACTCCCAGCGAAGCAACTTGACGCACGAGTGCGGCCGTACTGTGCGTCGAACCATCATCCACCACTATGATTTCGCGGCCTGGCCAGGCTTGGCCAAGCGCGGATCGGATCGTGTAAGCGACCCATTTTTCGGCGTTATATGCGGGGATCAGAATCGAGACGAGCGGTTTCATAGGATAGTTGGTTTTAGACCGTGGGGTAAAAGGATTCAGCAAAACTCACTCACCAACTTCCTTACCTAATCGAAAGCGGATCGCGCGATAGATCGCACGCGGAAAAGAGCGAACCAGCTTCCTTAAGCGTGGCACCTCATCTCTTGTACGTTGGTATAGATAGGGATGAATGAAGCTCTGCGGTTTAGGGAAATTCTTGGTAAGCAAAGGGTGATCTGAAGCGGCGAACATGACCAGATTTTGCTGGTAGAACCACTCGACCAAACCGTTGCCCAGGATGCGCGGGCGAATCGAGTCGATCGCTTCATATTTGTGCTCTCGAAAAAGGTCTATCCAGTAAGGCAGATATTGTTCGTTAACATGTTGAGCCCCGCCCTGACCCGGAATCGCTGCTGAAAATAGCAGACAAGGGGCTAGAGAAGTCAAATCTGCAACCAAACTTTTAGCCCTCGATTCCGGCAGATGCTCGGCGACCTCTAGGCACACCGCTAAGTCAAAAGTTCGGTCCAATTGTAGTGATTTCGTCAAATCACGAGCTAAGAACTGCTCCGAGCGTATCCGCAGTTGGGAGCGGTCCACATAGTCGCCATCGATCCCACACACATTCAGGACACCGTTAGCCTCAAACTGAGCTGTCCACGTTCCGACCCCGCAACCTACGTCGACGACGCTCTTTACCGTCAACAATGATAAGACTATCGGCACAACCACTGCTGCCGACCTGGCTGATCCATCTGCATAGGTAGCATAATAGTCCGGAGAATAGACCGTTTTCCCGCTCTCGGTAAAGGTGCTGGAGATAATCCGCGCCGGCGGCGCACTGACCGAGCTTACGTCAGCGTTATTCATACGATTTGTATTCAGGCGTGCCTAGTTTGATTGTTTCAATCCAAGATTTGAGCCAAAGGGATCGGCACGATAAACTTACCTCCCCACTCCCGAGCATAAGCTAACTGCGACACAATCTCCGTCTTTAGATTCCAGGGCAGAATCACGATGTAGTCCGGCCGGTTTTCCTTTATCCGTTCGGGCGCATAGATCGGAATACGCGTCCCGGGAAGAAAGCGTCCCTGTTTGTACGGATTACGGTCGACGGTGAAGTCCAAAAAGTCCGTACGGATGCCACAATAATTTAAGAGGGTATTGCCCTTTCCAGGGGCCCCGTATGCCACAATCCGCTTTCCCTCTCGGCGCAACCGGATGAGCAGCTCTAGCAAGGCTCGCTTTGATTCCTTTACTTGCTCTGAAAACAAAGCGTACGTCTCCATACAGTCCATGCGCAAGGCCAGTTCGCGTTCTCGCAGACTCACCACCGTGGGAGTAACTGGCTTGCTCTTGTCGCCCGCGTGTCGAACGTAGATCCGAAGCGAGCCACCATGGGTCGGAACTTCATCGAGATCAAAAACGGTTAGGCCATGGGCTGCAAATATCCTTTCGACCGTGAGCAGGGAGAAGTACGAGAAGTGCTCGTGATAGATGGTGTCATATTGGTTCTCATGCATCAGGCACACGAGGTGCGGGAACTCAAGTGTAGCTACTCCCCCCGGCTTTAGCAGGATGCCGATACCACCGACGAAATCGTTGATGTCCGGAACCTGAGCTAAGACATTGTTACCTATTATCAGGTCCGCCATCTGACCGTTTGCGACCATTTCCAAAGCGCACGAAGATCCGAAGAACTTAATCAGAGTGGATACACCCTTCTGTTCGGCGACTCGGGCGACATTAACCGCAGGTTCAACTCCCAGTACCGGAATACCTTTTTTAACAAAGTATTGCAGGAGGTATCCGTCATTGCTGGCCAGTTCCACAACTAGGTTTTGACTGCCTAGTTGAAGCCGGCCGGAGATCATGTCGACATAGTTCGCGCAGTGTTTGAGCCAACTATCCGAAAAGGACGAGAAGTAGGCGTATTCGGTAAAAATATGCTCGGCGCTTACATACTGCTCCAACTGGACCAAACAGCACTCCTCACATACCTTGACGTGCAGCGGGTAAAAGGGTTCCATGCTGTTCAGCTGGTCACCGGCGAGATAGCTCTCGCACAGTGGCGACATACCCAGATCGACAAACGTGTGCCGGAGCGCCGCATTGCAAAAACGGCAGCGGGCCGCGGGTGCCGCCATCGTTGTCGGCCGATCAGACGTGTCCATCATCGTTGTGTTACGCATCCCAATCATAAATCACCATCACGGAGTCTCTGTACAGATTTTCGGTCTGCGAAACCATTAGCATACTTAAGTCGTAAGCAGTGTTCGGCAGTGTCCCAAACGCGTGGCGCAACCGCATCCCAAGTCCAGTCCTGCACGAACCGGAGCCAGGCTCGCTGCGCGATCGCTGCTGCCTCCTGGGGATTCTTGATCATACAAATGCAAGCCCTGGTAAATGCTTCCGGCGTGTCCGCAAGCAAGAGTTCCTTGCCGTTGGCCAGATCGTATCCGCGGGCGCCAAACGAGGTTGAAATCAAAGGGCATTTCCGACTGAATGCTTCCGCAACCTTTACCCGGGTACCAGAACCCAAGCGTATCGGAACAATCATGCCTGACCAACTCGCAATCTCTTCAGCAGGATCCGCGATCCATCCAAGGCCATCGACGTCCGGCTGAGCTGGTCTCAGGGGCCCACTACTGTCTTTGCCAATGAGACGCAGCCTGACATTGGGGATCTCCTTCTTGATCTTAGGCCAACATTTCTTCATGAACCATCGAACTCCCTCCAAGTTAGGGGCATAGCTGAAGAGACCGATAAAGCCGAGACGCGGCGGAGTTACTGGTTTTCGTTTCGGTTCGGCTTGTGGCCGCTCAAAACCGTTAGGAATGACGTGAATGTGGTTCCCTCCTCCCAGATACTGGCGATCAGCCTCGCTACAAACTCCCAACACGGTGAACCGCTGCCGAAGGAACTTTTCGCGGCGTCGCCACGTGACGACCCTGGCACCGGCTTTCAGCCGATCCACAAGCCGGTCACCGTTTCCAAACACTCTCAGTTCGTAGGTGCTCGGAATGTCGTCGATGTCGAGTACCGAGTGAGGCCAGCGCCAAAGCTCGAACATATTCGCCGTCCGCACACTATGAACCCAAATCAAATCAAAGTTGCCTAAACTTTGAACCAAATTGGCTCTGTCGCATTCCTTCGCAACGGACCCGCTGGGATCCTGAAAAGTCGGGTCTAACCACCATTTCAGTCGGTCACGAAAACCTCGGGCCGCAACTTGTTCAGTACTTACACTGTAAGCCACGTTAAACTCGCGCCGGGTTCGTTCCTCCGTTTGGCCATCGTGATCATCACAAGCAATTACCCAACTAACCTCGCCCAGCTCTCGAAGCGCCCGTCCCAGATGAAGCAAGCGTAGCCGTTTACCGAAGGATTTTCCATGCGGCCAGGCAGGTACGACATAAAGAATACGGAGTCGACTTTTTTTCATGACGCCGCGCTAGGGACAAAACGCATCTGAGAAACCTGCATCGGCCGCAATTTACGCTCAGAGATAAAGCGGGCTGCACAATCTTCACCTCGAGAGGCAGCCAACTGGCATTGCATCGAGAACCACCCATTCTTCATTCCATGCAGGAACAAACGCACATATCGTAAAGGATTGATTCGCTGTTGCTTGAGTCCTGTCAGCAAATAGCGCAAAACGCCATGGGAGAAACTGTGGGCTTGAATAAGTCTAATAAAATATCGCTGATTCAATCGTCTCGCCAAGATCAGATGAGTGACTCGAAGATCAGGGAACAAGCCGAAGCCGACGCCCGCACTGACCGAAGCCCACGAAAAGAGATCGTCCCCCCCACAGAATAGCTGATCTCCCCGCCGATCGATTACTTCTTTCACGGCGAGCTCCTGCAAAAGCCGGCAGTAAGACTCCATAACTCGCCGGGTCACGCACAAGCCGGCTCCCCAAGGAATACACGCGCCATCTTGAGCATTGTTACTCCAGAGCACCGAAGACACACTCCCCACCGCCAGCAGATGCAATCGCGATAGCAGCTCGGGTGGCGGCGGAACTTCGAATTCCGGTTCTAACTTTCCTGCACCAAAGGCACCCAGATAGGGATACCGCGCCGAGATCGATCTAGCTTGCTCCAGAAAATCCGGGGCTAACACGTTGTCGTCGTCGACGAATATAACAAGGTCGCCGGATGCTTCCTTTATGGCACGTAGTCGGGCAGCCGTCAGTCCGAGGTCGTTTTCTCGGACGTGCCGACCTGCGGGATGCCAGGAAAGATCCCAAGAGTCTGACAACGGCTCATCCGAAGCGTTGTCAACCATGAGAAATTCCCAATCTGTCAGAGGAACTGTCTGTGCCCGAAGCGCATTAATTGCCCGATTTAAATAATCCGGCCTCGGGTTGTGTGTACAGAGAACGACTGACAAAGATGACTGCATCGAAAGAGAGCGCAGACTAGTGCGCGGAAAGATTATCGCAGCTCTTCAGTTCACACCCACTTCCTCAACGGCTATCACGGGTTGCCGGCGCAGTTCAAAAGCGCCCCGCACCGCACCGATAAGCGGTAGAACCTCCTTTCGCCCTAGAGGCAATGAGAGGACAAGCGCTGGGTAAATAGTGGCGGCAACTGCAAGGCCGGAGAATAGTGAGATGGTCATCCCAAACTGGGACGTAAAACCGTGAACACTTAGGAGAACGGCTGCCATTGCCGTACTGGCAATTGCCGGAGTACTAACCGCGCCGAAAAAAGTAACCCCCCCAATGGGCGTCCGGCGAAGAGAGTAGTAAAGCATAGGGAGCATCAAACCCGCAATGGCCACGACGTTGGCTAACGCGACACCCACCGGGCCCCAGGCAAGCCCGGCGAATGTAAACCCAGCAAGCAACAGATTGTATACCACCGAAAGAACCAGTAAGCGCCTGGAGAGACCATAAGTCAACATGACGACAGTGCTCGTATCCAGAACCGGTTTCAAAAACGCCACTATTCCAAATATTTGTAAATACACTGTCGCTGCCACCCACTTAGCACTCAGTACGACATGGGTAATCTCGGGCGCGTAGATCGTAATGAAAAGCCCCAGAGGCATCGTGGCCAGACCGATTACCAGCACAATTCTCTGATAGTAGCGCCGATAACGCTCAGGATCTGCCTGCAGCATGCTGAGCGACGGTGACGCCACGCTGTATAACGGTACTCTCAGCTGCTCGATTGGCGCTAAAATCAATTGCTGCGCTTGCCGGTACAGACCCAGCGGGCTCGCTCCAAAGAACCTGCCAATCAAGAACCGGTCCAATTGGCTCAAGCAAGCGATCGAGAGCTGGCTCAACGTTAAATGACTCCCGTAATGAAGCAGGCTCTTGATCTTAACGTTTCTGCGAGGCCACCCTGGGATCCACTCGCAGAATAGCCACATTCCTACGGCAACCAAGAACGCGCGGGTCACCTCCCGCCAAGCGAGGGACCACACCCCGAAGTGACCGAGCGCGAGGACGATCGCCACTACTAGACTAACAAAGCTCGCACTCAATCGCACGACTGCCATATGGCCCTGCTTTAACTGACGGCTCAATAGTGCCTGATGCTGTACAGTCAAACCGCCCCAGATAAAGGTGGTCGAAATCACCAGCGTCATCGGTATCAGATCGGGATTATGATAGAATCTGGCAATCCCTGGGGCCATGGCGCAGATTCCTAAACAGAATAGACAGCCCGCGCCTACGTTGATCCAGAATAGATTACTGACTTGTCGATGGTTGAGCTCCCGGCATTGAATCGTTGCCGTAGAAAGCCCTAGCTCTGAAAACTGTTCGGCGATTGCAGTCACCGAAACAACCATCGCAATAAGCCCGAAGTCAGCAGGGCTTAGTAGCCGAGCCAATAGAAAAGTTGAAACCAGGCGAATGACAAAGTCCGCACCCCCGCCGCTGCCCATAAAAAGAACCCCCCGAACGGATTTTCGTTTGAGGTTTTGTCGTACATCCCCAGTGTCAGCGAATTTTGAAAATTTTTCCGCCTCTGTCATGCGTAGTTGTTTCTGTTGCAACTACTTTTTACCTTCATAAACTAATACTGCGTCGTCCGGCACAGGCTCGGTATCGTAACGTCTGACTACCTCCTCAGACATACGAGTCAAATCCTTACTGGAAAGGAAATCTCGCAGCGTAGTCCCGGTGCACTCGGAGTCAATGTTAGGCGCGCCCGCACCTGCAACCACGTCGTCTGAATTTACGGTTCTAAAATCGATACTAAACCGCGTGTAGCCCGAGTCGTTGGGAACCGTCGAGTGCATGTGTGCTCCCGAAAACAGAATAATTCCACCGACCGGACAGATCAGCCGCACCTGCGGATCAAGCTCTACGGCTACTTCTGCCCGTGGTTGTTTGCGCGTGTCGCTTCTGATTTGGTTGGCTGCCGCTGCCCGGCTTTCTTTATTCCATCGATAGTAGTTGTATTCCCGCGAGCTATTCTTAATGGGATGGTCCCAATATCTTACATGGAATGCCATACAGTTGGCCGGTACAATTTCGTAAACCGGCAGCCACCAGTTAATCTGGCATTGCGGAGCTGAGTACCAGGTATCGCGATGAGGATGAAACGCGTAGGCCAAGCCCGACGTCAAGAAGTTGTCGCTAGTCGCTGTACGGAGACGCGGCACGTCAAAGTACGTTTTCTGCACGTCGCAGCCGATCTCTTTGAGTATCGATTGAATTAGGGCTTTCGACGTTTCGTGGTGAATGAATTTCGGCTTTAGCGTGGCCAGTACGGCAGCGTATTCCTCAGGTGCCAGCTTGAATTGCGCCATTTTTGGATCGTGCGGCGCGAAGGCCTCGCTGGACAGCTGTTGGGCGAATTCGCATAGCGTTTTCGAACTCGGAGTCGGGGAATATACAAAAAGCTCGCCCCCATACAACTGTCTGCGACGTTCATCGTCTCCGATTGGAGTATCAAAGTAAATGGAATTCATCGG
>JAFAIO010000511.1 GCA_019236675.1 Verrucomicrobiota bacterium | reverse complement strand
GGCTTCGACGAGAATTTTCCGTTCCCGGCCATGGAAGACATGGATCTCCAACTGCGTCTAGGCGAACTGGGTTACACCAGCACCTTCCTGCCCGACGCCTGCGTCGAGCATCCCTGGCGGCCGAAAAGAGGGACCCGGTTCTGCATTGAAGCAGCCAAGAGTATCGGATACTACACGAACAAGCACCCGCAAACGCGACCGACTTTCATCGAGACATGGCGGTTCAAACGGATGATCAAAATTCTGTTTTTTGAATTTCCCCGGAATTTTCTAGCCTTTCCTGACATTAGCTCGTTCCGCGTTCTCTACTTGGATCTACTAACCGCTGTCCTTTTTTCTTTTACCTTGGCCAAGCAAAAAGACAAAGGGAGGGCGCGCGTCCCCGCGCGCTGAGATACCCGCTGTTTTTAAGTCATGAGCAAAGCTGCTTTAGTTACTACCTCAACGGGTCGAAGCGAAATATGGCAACGCCTAAGACGACGAGCAGCTCTATTGCCAGGGCCAATGGCGTTTACCCGGAAGCTTTATCTAAAACTCTTTGGTGCAAAAATTGGTCCAGGGACCTCGATCCCAAAATGCATCGTTCCCTGGCCACACCAGCTTGAGATCGGAAGTAACTGCATACTTGAACCCGATATCTATTTTAAATTCGACGGGTACTGGCAGCCCGGGCCCAGCATCCGCATTGGCGATCGCGTTTTTATTGGGCGGGGTGTGGAATTTAACGTTCATGGCAGCATCCAGATTGGCGATGACTCCGGAATCGGCTCGGGATCTGTTCTGGCCGATCACAATCACGGGACTGCTGTTATTGCTTCCCGAATGCGAGACCAACCGGCGGAAATAGCTCCTATCCAGATCGGCCGGGACGTAATTGTGGGCGTCAATTCGGTCATTCTTAAAGGCGTCGAGATCGGGGACGGTGCAGTTGTCGCCGCGGGATCCGTCGTGATCAGGTCTATCCCCGCCAATGAAATCTGGGGCGGCAATCCGGCTAAAAAAATAAGGGATCGCCGCTAGACTGCATTTCTCACAGCAGGATTTTTCGCCACAAAGACACAAAGAGCACAAAGGTTGCGCCGCAGAATTAACTACGTTTTTTAAGCGGCTTTTTGCTAGCCACATGGAACCCAAAAACTTCAGCTTCCGACCTTCGTGGCCTTTGTGTCTTTGTGGTGAAATTCTCTGCGGGATGGGGAAAGCCAGGCTAACCGGCCACTCCCTGTCTTGCCGTTTTCTCCGGCAACGGCTCTCCTGCGTCAACCCGGGTCGGCTGTCGGCGAAGGCGTTCTTTGAAACGAAGGACAGGCCTCTCGATCAGATAGTAAGAACAAGCTCCGGCGGCAAAAATTCCTATAAAGTTCAACGGAAACACGTTGATGAACCAATGCGTCTCGGCGTTAAGGAAGAGCGGATTCCAAACGTATAGACTGTAGGACAATACGCCGATGTAGGTTAGCGGACGCCACTTAAGAACCGCGGAGAGCGTTGGAGACAATGAGAACACCGCAGCTGTAATAATGATCGCGATACAGGCCAGCTCGAGGGTCTTGCCAACGGTAATGGAATAGCTTCCTTTAAAATGTAGGTTCAATGCGGGGGAAATCAGAACTAAGAAAACGATGGCACCCCCGAGCACCCACGGATTTCTTGCCAGGGTCTGGAGGCGAGCTTTCCATTCGGGTCGTCGCAACAATTCCCCCAAAAGCACTCCCATCGCGATTGAATCAAATCCGGTATGGAACATCATCCCGATCTGGGCACGTGATCCGGGAGTAAAAAAATAGCAAAACACGCGTATAAACGGCGCCAAAAGAATCACCGCCGTCATTACCGGAAGCAGCCGTCTCCGGGCGAACAGAAACATAAGGAGCGGCCAGGTCAGATAGAACTGCTCCTCTAGGGCCAGCGTCCAGTAGTGGCCGATTGCATAGTAATTGTGTAACTCGCTCGTATGATCCCAAATGTGCCGGTAATTCAATGAAAACGTGGCGACCGAGAACAGAACCGGGCGCGTTAAATTCAGTAATCCCAGACCGGTAAGAATCAAAACGACAGCGAGATAACTATAGAAACAGGGAAAAATCCGGAGAATACGCCGGAGATAGAATGCCTTCCAATTGAAGGCTCCAGTCTTTTCGAATTCGCGGGCGCTGAGCTCATAAATTAGATACCCGCTCAGTCCGAAAAAGATGCTGACGCCAAGAGCGCCATTTCCAAGGAAGGGAGCAGGCGGCCAGTCGAGCCTAAATAATGAGTAAGCCCCGTGTTCCATCAGCACAAACAAAACGGCAATCCCTCTTAACCCGTCCAGGCCGGCAATCCGCCGGGAACCATTCGGCGCTGACGATTTATCTACATCGTTGTTTCTATCCATCGCGGACACCTTCTCCAATCCCAGAATTATCGCAGACTGACACTCTCTTCTAACACCTCCGGATTGTAAGCCCGTTGCCAACTCCCGATGACTTTTTCCATTGAAATCGAAAGTTCCGGGACCCGAATCTCTGTTCCGAGATTGTCTAGCTTCGAGCGGTCCGCCACCCATCTGGTCGGATCGCCAACCCGCTGGATTCCTGAAAAAACCAGGGGTTTGCTGCTATCCAGAATCTCTTTCATTACTAGAGCCACGGTCTTGATCCTGGTCTCGACACCGGATGCAACATTCAGGACGCAGTTGTTGCCTGGAAGGGTTTCCGCGTGCTGGCGACATTCTAGTATCGTGTCGCATAGTTCGTCGATATGAATGAAATCGCGGGACTCCTCTCCGCTACCTTGAATCACTACCTCGGCGGACGGCCCAACAAATTGCTGATAAAGATCCCACAAGAGCAATCGTCTTTGCCTTTCTCCCAGGACCGAAAAAATCCGGCAAATTACCGCTCGCAGGGAATAACAGGTGCAATATTCGTGCACCAACATTTCTGCAGCTAGCTTGTGGAACCCGTAGGGCGAAATTGGCCGGCAAGGCTCATCCTCGCTGACCGGTAGATTCGCCGGGTTTCCATACACCGCGGCACTGGAAGGAAAAACCAAAACCGGGCGCAGCTTTGACCTGCGAATGCCATCTAATGTGTTAGCCAAGGTTAACGCCGCCGCCCGTAAATCATCTAGCGGAGAAGCTAACGAGCTCTTGACGGACGCCGAGCCGGCACAATGCACAACCAGGTCAGGCCCGAAGCCGTTAATAATCGGAGCCAAATCGGTTAGCGCGACATCCGCCCAAGCATAATGTCCGGACCAATCAACCGGCGGCTGCGCGCTACGCCCAATCCCCAAGACTTCGTAGCCATTGCGGGCGGCAATTTCCGCTAAACTTGATCCGATAAATCCGCGTGCGCCCGTTATCAGAACTCTCATCGGTATTCTCCTTTCTCCATATGATCAAACGCACCTGTCAGGTGCCGGCCAAAGCGTCCTCCATTACCCGACCCACCGAAGTTCCCACCGCAGGAAGAGAGATGTTTTTATTCGCCCAGACGCCGCCAACCCGCGCAAAAGTCCTTCGCTGGCTGTCATCGGCGATCAGCTGCTGCAGGACATCGGCCAGTGCGCCAGGATTCGCTTCCGGAAAAACCCGGCCGCCGCCGCTAGCCTCTATTAAGGTCGGTATCTCGCCGGAGTCAGAACCCACGACGCAGGTACCGCAAGCCATCGCCTCTATCAGTACTCTACCGAATTGCTCCTTCCAATTTGGTCGGGTCTCAGATGGCAATACCAAGATGTCCATTGCTCCGAGATATCGAGGAGTTAGATCGTGAGCCACGTAGCCCAGCCGTGTCACGCGGTCCCTCAGTCCATGCATGCTCACTAACTCATCGAACCTGGACTCATAAGGGCCAGTGCCAATCACGACTAATTTCCAATTCGACCGCGGCAGTCGGGCGAGCGCCTCGATCAATGTCTGCAACCCCTTCTGCTCCACCATCCTGCCTACGTAACCGATAACCACCTCCCCGGCCGCCCGAGGAATCAGATCCTGGCGTTCTGGCTCTGGCAACGGGTGGTATAAATTTGGGTCAAAGGGGAAAGGACAAAGGCCTACCCCACCCTTGAATCCTTTTTGGCGGAGAACTCGCTCCACTGCCTCCGTGATAGGAAAAGCGAAGCTGCTCGAACGATAAACCATCCGCTCCAGCCACAGGAACGGAATCGGATACTTCTTATAGATGTTTTGGCAGGAGTGAAAACCAAAGGGAAGCTTTCCGGTCTTCAAATTTGCCCAGCAAACCTGCGCGGTCGACATCCCGTACGGCTCATGATTTACATAAATTAGATCGAATCTTTTTTCACTTAGGAACCGACGGAAGTTAAACCGGTATGAATGGAGAATGATGTTGCCATTCAACCGCACGGGAGCGGTTACTAGCTCCGCGTTGAACCCGGGGAGAATTGCTGGTTGGAGATTATTGCCGAATTCGTCCTTCCAAACAGCAGGTAGAAGAAGGGTAAAACTCCACCCGGTGATACGCTGAACCTCAGCATAAATCTGCTGGTTCAGAGTCACACATTCGTGGGTAACAACAAGAACGCGCCGCTTATGCACAACGTAGTCAATGCGGAAGCTGAAAATCGGTATCAGCTGTTTTAGCTGCGTGAGCGATTTTTTCGCCCTCTACAGGCTTCAAGTCGGCCGGCAGTGGCATTCTAACTTTCCAAGCCGGTTGTAGCTGCAGTTCGTTAACGATCAAAGCATGGTCCCAGGCGTCCTTCGGGAAGGCTTCGATTACTAACTCATCTTTGGCTTTACCCACAAACCCGGCTGGACCTTCGAAGGATACTTGACCAAGCGAACCTAAACTGTTGGCCACTGAGCTGGTCCGGTCCATTTGCGAGAAGTTTGTATCTGAAAACATTTGCAGCGGTCGATCCGAGCTACGCCTAACTAACGTACCGACATTAGTTTCGACGGTAGGAACTGCGATCAGTTTAGCGTCGGCTTCACTGTCCACGACATTGTAGCCGCGCTTGGTTAACTCCTGCCTTGCCTCATTCGCAGCCTTGGTGGCTAGGTTCTCGTCGTCGTCGTACGGATTGGGAATTACAGCGATAGCAGTGGCATCGACCGGAGTCTGAGCCTGCTTGGCAGTAGCCTTTTGCTTTGGGTTTGTTCTCTGGGCCAATTGACCGCTGCAGCCCGCCATAGCTAAGGCCAGCAGCAACAAGAATAGGGTTTTGATACTCACATCACTCCTTTCTTCCTTCGAAAACCAAGTGCGCTCCATTTGTCGTCACCGGTTCTTCAACTGCATCAGTTCCGAAAGGCGTTTTGAACCTGCGACGGCGCGAGGGGTCCGCATATTGCAGTGCCGCCAGCATGCCCAAAACGACGCTCACATACAGTTGCAGCGAAGCAATCTGCATTGGGAAATCGACGGTGGAATGCGCTAGAACGGAGGCTAAGGCCAGAAGACAACCGATGCCACAGCAACGAGCTCGAGTATCCAAAGAGTCGTGCCGCACTAGCTTCCAAGCCGCCCGGATAATCGTGTTAGCAAAGAAAAGGCACCAAATTGTCGCCCCAATAAATCCCCATTCAGTCAGACACTGCAGGTAATCCTGGTGCGCATATTCCCAATAACCCTGGATCGCTATTCCTAGCTGGTTTGTAAAAAAAGGGAAGACGAGCTCGAAAGTGGCGGGCCCGAACCCCCACCAACCGGACGCGGGTAGAACAGAATGCTCGATTGTGTCATAGACGATAAATCTACCGTTCGTCGCAAGGCTATTACCGAATTCCGTCCAATGTTTATATGCCTCATTAAACCCGATCAGCCAAACCAGTGTCGCGACCCCTCCTAGGACCAGAACCATGCCGACAAAGAGCATTCGCTTGCTGACGGTATGGCGCCGCCACCTGATGAGCTGATAGAGCTCCAGCAAACAAAAAGCTGCAAAAGTGCAAACGGTAATAACAGTCGCGGCTCGGGAAACATTGATAACGGCACTAACCAGAACAACGAGTAGGGCGAGTAGCCAGAACGCCTTAGCCACATGGGAGGAGTCTTTTCGGAACGCACATACGCTCTGCGCCGCCACTAACGGAACGATGATGTTAATAAAAGAGCCGGCGTTGGCGTGGTACCGATAAGTGGCGAAGAAAGTTCTTCCGCAGTCCAAATCTGTGCGCCAGAAAATACCAGGTGCGTCCGAGAATCGCTGCATTAAGCCAAGGATAACGATACTCAGACCAGTGAGGCTCAACACCCACCAAAACCGGCGCCGCCAGCGATCCCGTGTGCTGAGATCACTAACCACCCAGAAGGCACAAAACAGCCCGCTGATCAATACCATCTGATTCCAAGATGTCTTCTGATCCACCGAGCCTGGCCAAGACGCTACGGGTTGGGACACAGGGTGGAAATAGTAAAGTGCGGTGTCGTAGACTAACTTCGCGTTCCAGGACATCCACCACCCGTTGGCAAGGATTAACAGGCTGAGTCCGGCGGATACCCAACTGATTCGCAGCCATCTTCCCCGCACCAACAAAGAAATCGCAAACACTCCTCCCAGCCAGCAGAGAGCCTTCGCTAACCACTCCTTGGTTTCTGGAAAAGTGGTCCCATAGGCCCAAGGCGCTGCGACGATAAGGATCACCAGGCACCAACCCGGTAAATCCTCTACCAGTACCTGCAGACCCTTACCGCGAGATCGGTGCGAACGGCTTCTTCTTCTTCGTTCACCCTCTTCAGTTGCCGGCCAAGCAACCACTTTACCATCGGCTCCCAATCTGCGAGAGCCATCGGGTTGTTCAACTGGCATACATTTACATCAGGTCTTCAACGGATTAGCTGCTTCTTCGTCAAGAAGCCTAATAGGCTGACGTTGGCGGATGAAAAATCTGTTTTATCGTCTCAAACAAAATCTGCAGGTCCCTCCAGATAGACCAAAACTCGAGGTAGAAAGCATCGTACTTAACTCTCTCGCTAATGGCCTCCTGGCTCGTCACCTCGCCACGGAACCCGCGCACTTGCGCTAAACCGGTAATCCCGGGCTTAACAAAACTGCGGACCAGGTAGGTTTGTAAGGCAGCACAAAACTTCCGGTCATGAACTAACATATGCGGCCGCGGACCGACTACGCTCATCTCACCGCGCAACACATTAATAAACTGAGGGAATTCATCGATGCTCGACCGTCGCAACCATCGGCCGGCAGAAAACACTCGGGAATCGTTGGAGGTCGCCTGTTTCCCCGACCTTGCCTTCGGGTGCATCGTTCGGAATTTCAAAATTCTGAATCGCTCCCTGGAAAATCCCGCCCGCGTTTGCCGATAGAACAGGGGGCCGGGCGATTGCAAACGGTGCAGAATCGCCACTAACAACATTAGTGGTGGTAAAACAAAAACCACTACCGGAATACTGATCGCTAAGTCTAAGCCTCGCTTGATCAACCGGTTCATTGGCTCTTCCAACGGCTCTTCCCGGACACCGATGAACTCAACTCCGTAAAGACTAAAATACGAGATCGGACGCTTAAAGATTTCCGGCAGATTATTGACTACGAGCAAGCGGATACCGAGCCGGTCGCTTAACGCGACGATTCTTTCTAGATTACTTTGCTCAGGAGGCAGCTCCAAAAGGATGATTTGTTGGATTCTTTCCTGACGGATTGTCCGTTCGAGCCGCTCTAGGCCAACTGACTCAGGCAAGTTTGAAGCACCCAGAAATTGGTCTGAATCCTCTAAAAGATTAGCGACATCCAAACCTAATTCCGCCGTCTGCCGGCACCACAGCTTCATCTCTCGGACCTTCGCAGACGAACCGACCAGTAAGACTCTGCGTTCATGCCGGTCTGAAAACAGCGTGCGCACCAGCAGCTTCGGTAAAGTCAGATGAGCAACGAGAAATGCCAAATAAAGGAGCGGAAGAAAACTGAATAGAAACAAACGCGAAACACCCGCATCCCTTAACAGCACCAGCGACAGTAAGATGGTAGCGCCGATATAGGCAGCATTTCTCAACGCAACAATGTGGCTGGCTAAAGGGTCCGAACGAGCAATCGCATCGTTCAGTTTGTGGGAATTGATACTCGCCCAAAGAAGTCCCAGGGCGGCGATTATCTGGTAAAACAAGTAGTGTGCCCAATCAAAGGGATCGCTGGAATGGAACATCGACATGGTCACTGCCAGGCATAACCAAAAGCAGATGCTCAGGACGACGAAGAGCGTCAGATAATAGAACTTCTTAAAACCTTTATATCGGTTATAGACCATTTTGCCCTCCTACAGAAGTTCGATAGCCGCGAAGCAGGTCAGCATGGATGAATCTCTGGCAGCTGCCCGGCTCTCTCCTATAACAGCTAGAAATTCTAGAAAATAAAGGCGTCACGATACCTCGCTGATTTGCTAAGAGAGACTTACCGCTCGCTAACCCCGTGGTTAGCGCTCTTTCTCGGTTGAGTCTCCCTACCCCTTTTTCACTCCCGGCAAACCTACATCCCTGTTTCGCCGCTCTTGAGTGGCGTGATTATTTAGATCCAGGTGTCGGAGGCGACAAAGTCACACCGGTTCCGATCGTGTTTGCCGGGTTAAACCACGGCATCGTCAGCACCTCGTTAATTGGAACGGTCCCGGCAAGTAAATCGGAAATATAGGTAAGGAGATTGGCGAACGGGCTCGGATTTTGGCTGAGCGCGAAATAAGCTTCCGTCAGAATCGCGGATGCCTCCGACTTGGGTGCGCCACTAATCGCGGCATTAATAATTGCCGGTCCCAGGTCCGGGTTGCCTTGAACCGCAGCCACCACCAGAGCTGGGATCTGCTCTGCCGGAGCTGCACCCACTATAGATCGTATCAAATTGCTGGCTTCGCCCCCCGATTTTACCGAAGCAAATGCCTGTTTGGTGAGCGAGATCGCCCGACCATAGTCCTGGTTGGCCAACGCCGAGCGAATAGCTGAAGCGTCCTGCGCCGCTAATGGAGCCGCTAAAGCTAACGTTACTGCCAAAAATACCTTATAAAAATGATGCTTCATCAGATCTCGCTTTTCGAGTTTTGCGGCACTTTTGTAGTAATTTTAGTGGGATTAGGCAATACTTCTTTTTAGAAAACTTGTGGCGTAGGCTTCGGAGGAGCCGGAAGCCAGAATCCAGGATTCAGGAGGCGTGAAGCTCTATAGCGATGCCTCGCCTGCGAGGCCGATGCGGTCGGAACCTTGGAGGGGGAGCCGCTTTTACGCGGACCCCGTTTGCACGCACATTCTTAAGACCCCGCGCTTACCAAGCGGGCGTCTGCGAGCAGGCGGCTCCCGCGAACGTCTCCTGACGCCCCTATGCCCCCCGCGATTCGCTTCGTTTCCTAGCAAATGCAACACGAGAAGGCTAAACCGAGTCGTGGGACGTTTCCAGGAGCCGCCTGTGTGCCCCGAACCCTTTCGGTGGCTAGACAACGTCTCGGAAATACGACGGTTGTTTGCAGGATCAGCTCAGGTTACGGGCAACCTTCATAAGAGGCTCCCCTCCAGGCGCCGACCGCGTCGGCCCTCCGTGGTCCGGCTTAGCCGGACGAAGGTGGAAGCGAGACAACGCTCCTCACAGCCCCCTTATACTTGAGCCTGGACCTCACTGACCACCGTTCTCTACCTGGACCGTTTCCAACGGGGCTGCGTGGTCAACAGCTCCGATGTAATCCAATAAAAGAATGTTTAGAGCGAGGCCCTCACCTTTCACTTCTCACCTGTTACCTTTTGTGCTAGTCCGCGTTTGGAATTACGGATCGTTCCTGAAATCTCTGGAGCTGCGATAATGAGCATACTGTGGCTAAGCAGTCTTTCTTTTAACGGTAACGGCGAGCTCCTACTCGACCGCGACTATCTCCCCCAATTAGTTTCACCTCCGCAATTTCCAGACCAGCAGAAGCTCGTCCCCACTGCATTTTCCATCGCCGAATGAGAATTGCGCTGCTTTCCGGAGCCTTTCCTCCGCAATTCGACGGCATCGGTGATTACAGCTGGTGGTTTTCGCAGGCGCTGGCAAAACTCGGCCACAAGCTCACCGTTTTCACCAGCTTCCACGAGGATCGACCTAAGCCGGTCGACGTCGATGTTGTCTGCTGCTTCGATCCCTTAAAGCCGCAAACGATGAGCGCGCTTCCTAAGGCGATCCGAAAGGCTGGACGTTTTGATTGGCTGATCGTTCAATACAACCCTTTTTCGTTTGGCCATCGAGGGCTCGCGCCCAAATTATTGCCAGCTCTCCAAGAAGCGGCGGTCCCAATCGTACTGAATTTTCATGAGACTTATGTTCCTCTCTGGCCATGGCGCTACACGGTGATGCGTCTCTGGCAATACCCGCAGTTCGCATTCCTGGTTCGAGCGGGCCGTCATCATTTCGTTTCGACAGAGCGATGGATTCCTCAGGTGCGTCGCTGGACGAAGAAGCCGTGTTTCGCGCTACCGGTTGGCCCGAATCTGCCTCGCAGCGAATTGACGAAAACCGAGGCACGCGCAAAGCTGGGGTTGCCGGCAGATGCGTTGATACTGGGTGTCTTTGGTTTCAGCCATGGAAGCAAACTAACGGAGTGGGTCGGTGCTGCAGCTAAGCGGATCCACGCTCGATACCCGCAAACCCGGATCTTGAGTGTGGGACAAATCGGAGATAAGTTGGACGCGGTCCGGGGTCAGGTCCCAATCGATCGGCACCCCAGTCTCCCCGGCGCCGAGGTTAGTGTACGACTCCGCGCGATGGACCTTTTTCTCGCACCCTTGACCGACGGCATTTCTACCCGCCGCGGCTCCATTATCGCTGCTTTTCAACACGGTCTACCCGTTTGCTCAACAGTTCGCCCTCACAGCGACCGGCTTCTACGCGATCTTTCCAGTCCAGCCCTCTTGCTTACTCCGGCCGATGACGAGGGCCGCTTCCTGGAGGCCGCTGAAGAGCTGGCGGAACGATCTCTGCTCAACCCAAATCTCGGCGCCGATATGGCGAAGCTCCACGATGAGTATTTTGCTTGGCCAGTGCTCGCACAGAGATTTATCGCGACGCTCCAGGAAGCGGAGAGTTCTCCGAACAAGAGACCAGACGATGAATAGTTCTCCCGAGTTGATTGTCGTGCCATCGGGCAAAGAGCATGGCGGCGCCGAAGAAGCTCTGTTGCAATATGTAAGTTTCCGGGCAAGCCATGGAGTCCGCCCTCACGTTGTCGTTCTCGAGTCAGGCTCTCTGGGACAAGCACTGGCAGCTCGCGATGCAATCGTCATCACCATCAATGCCGGCCGGCTCCGCGAGATCCCGCGATTGATCCAGACGATTCAAAAAATCGCCGCCATCGCCAGACAGGAGCGTTCGAAGATAATCCTGAGCTGGATGACAAAAGCCCACATTTACGGTGGCATTGCTGGCGCAATCGCCGGCATTCCCGCGGTTTACTATCAGATGGGACTTCCAGATGGCGGCATCATCGATCGAGTTTGTCGGGCGTTGCCTGCCGCTGGGGCACTGGGATGTTCTGAGTTCGTTGCACGCGAACAACAAAAGAAGGTCCGGTACCCGGTTCTATCCGCCCCATTGGCAGCGGATATCACTCGCTTTGAAACAGCCAGGCAACTCTGCGTCGCAAAACTGAAACGCGATTTTGGTTTTGATCCCAACAGACCACTCATCGGGATCGTAGGGCGTCTCCAACGGTGGAAAGGAATGCATGTGTTTGCCGAAGCGATGGCCAAGGTGGTCGAGGTTAAACCGGCCTGCCAGGGAGTAATCGTCGGTGGACCACACGATCTCGAACCGGAGTACGCCGACTGGCTAAAGCAGCGCGTCGACGCTCTGGGTTTAGCCAAGAAAGTAATCTTGGCCGACGCTCAGCAGAACATTCCTGAATGGATGCAGGCAATGGATATCTTCGTTCACGCATCGGATCGGGAACCCTTCGGGATCGTGGTGGTCGAGGCGATGTCACTGGGCAAACCGGTGATCGCAACCAAGCCAGGAGGACCCGAAGAGATTATCCAGGATAAGGAAAACGGCTTATTAGTTTCTGCTAACAATCCGGCGGCGTTGGCAGATGCTATACTCAGCTATCTATCGCAGCCGGTCCTTGCTGGTCGGCTCGGATCCGCCGCTCGGCAACGAGCTCTAGCCTTCACGCCAGACCGATTTGCGAAAAGGGTGACCCAAGTTCTGGAAAGCTTCAGCCGTTGAATTCAAACGCCGATGTTAAAATCCGCAGCTGCTTCTTGGCCCTTACAAAACCTCAGCCTCATGGCGGCCGGTTTTTTCTTCTGCCGCGACTCTTCGGGCCGAGCTCCGCTCATACAACCCTTCAACGTACTCTTTCATTTCCTGAAGAAACCGTTCTCGGCTGAAGCTCAGAACCTTTCCCCGAATAGTCTGGCTGTCCCAAGATAGCTTTTGTGATCGTAGCACCGCCTCAGCCAGCGACTCCGGGGTCTGCTCGTCGAATAGCACCGCCGTGACACCCGGTTCAAGGGTCTCTAGAGCGATGCCGGCGCCGTATGCAATCACCGGCCGCCCCGCAGCCAGCGCTTCCAATGAAACTGTTCCGAAATCCTCCAATCCGGGAAAAATCAGCGCGCGACAATTCTCTAAATAATATTTCGCCTCTTGATCCGATACTCGACCTAGGAATGAGATCGAAGGCCCCGCCATCGCTTGTAGTTGAGCGCGATCCGGGCCATCACCCACGATCACCAATTTCTCGCCAAGTTGATTAAACGCTCGAACCGCAACGTCGATCCGCCGATATCCGACCAATCGCGCCAAGACCAGGTAGTAGTCGCCGAATTTCGCGTCCGCCGAAAACCGATCGACGTTCACCGGGGGATAGATCAGGGTCGATTCTCGGCCGTAGCAATCCGCTATTCGCCGCTGAATGTAACGGGAAACGGCGATAAATCGGTCCATTTTTTGCGCACATTGGTAATCCCAATCGCGCAGAAGCCGAAGGAAAGCGGCTGCAGTTTTTCTTAGTGCCGGGCTCTTTATTTCGCGTTCTAAGTAGTCGTCCGGGTACCAAAAAAACCGAGGCGGAGTGTAGCAATAGCAAACCGTCTGGGATGAGTCGGTGACCCGGATCCACTTGGAAAACCCGCTGCTGCTCACCAGTACAACGTCTGCGTTTACCGGTAGAAACGAGCGGAACGCAAATGGATAAATCGGGAAAAGTGCTTTGAAATGCCGGCGAATGCCGGGGAGATATTGCATCCAGCTGTTTCGTATGTCCCTATCAACGAGCGAGGGAAAGACCTTCAACCCCTCGTAATCTGTCGCGCTTGTGTAGATCGGCGCGTCTGGGAAAGCGTTTACTAACGCTGCGATCAGACGTTCCGCCCCTCCCATCTGAATCAAATAGTCGTGAACAATCGCTAGCCGCACTTTGCTTTCACCCATACCTAAATTCTTCCCGTATCCAGGCCTTTAGACCTCGCGGCGTCCTACGGCCGCGGGGTGCGCCTCTCTCTTTTCGATTCCATCTTCTGTGACCGGCCGGGGCTTTGTAACGGTTGGAGCATTCCGATTAATAAAAGCGGTCCATTCTTTCAACACACTCTCCAACCCAAAACGCCGGATGGCCGCTTGTCGCCCGTTGGCGGCCAATTGCTCCGCCCATTTGCGATTCTCCAAGAGTTCTTGAATTGCGCCCGCCAGCTCGGCCGAATTGCTCGGGCTGACCAAGATGCCGGTCACCCGATCGTCGATTATCTCGGACGGACCACCGCCTTTTGTCGCGATAACCGCTTTGCCCGCCAGCTGCGCCTCCACGATGACCCGTCCAAAAGGCTCCGGCGAAGTCGAACAATGCACCACGACATCGACTGCCTTTAGATACGGCAGCACATCCGTTTGAAAGCCTTCAAATTGCAGCTGAGTGCTGACTCCGAGTTTCTCCGCCAGAGCGAACAATTCGCGTTTGTACTGTTGATCTGCCGCGGTGAAAAGTGCCTCTCCGACAATCACCCCATTAACATCCGGCAGCTGCTTCAACGCTTCGATTAGGACTTTCTGTCCTTTCCAGGCTGCAATCCGGCCAAAAAGTCCGACCAACGGTTTATCTTCGCCGCCGAGCGACGTGCGTAGTGTTCGACTCTGCGCGGTGACGTCGGCAGCAAACCGTTCCACCGCAAAGCCGTTCGGGATCACCTCCAGATTACGGTTCTTACCGCCCGCCTTCCGATAGGCCGCAGCACTGGCATCAGAATTGGCGACTATGGCTTTGGCCAAGTTCGCCCCGCCAACGAACAACCAGGAATTCAGACGATTGAAATGGTCCGGACCAATAATGTCATGCAGGTGCACCAGCAACGGCTTGCGCAGCACTAGCGCCACCGGTACTGCGACCATGACCGCCTTAGCGGTGTTGGCGTAGAGCAAGTCAAAGCGACTAGCCACACGAGCCAAACTCGCGACCAACGAAAGCAACACTGGAATCGAAGACAGATAGGAAAACCAGTTCGACTTCTTCCGCACTGATAAAGAAGCGGTATCCCGTTTAGGCACTCGGACAACAACGCCTTCCTTCTCCAAGAGGTCTTGGAACGGACCGGACTCGAACAAAAACACCTCACACCGGTGACGAAGATGGACGGCAATGTCTGCCAAGCAGAGTTGACCACCTCCGAGCTCAGCAGTGTAGTCGACAAAAAGAATTTTTGGATCAGAGGTCACAGCTCAAACCGGGTTCCGGATAAACTGCCGAGCGCGCGTGTTTCCTCTTTGCATCGATGCCGTTCGATTCAACAACCTTCATTTTGCTCGGTGTTTGGGGTTTGCCCCTGTCATGAAAACCTTCGAGATCCCGTCATAGTAATTGTATTAAGAATAATCAATCTTTCTTTTTATGGCGCTTTCAGCCAGATTCCCTGGCCTGAGAACATGAGCCGACGACTAATGCCCGAACCAAATGCTCGTTTTGTCGAATGAGACTCGCTTTGCTTTCCGGCGCCTTCCCGCCGCAATTTGTCGGTATCGGTGACTACTGCTGGTAGCTTTCGCAAACCCTCGTTGAGCAGAAACTCGCGGAATTCCAGGATATGCACTTTGCCAGGCCAGTCATCGCTAAGCAGATGGCGGTGGGTTTGTTGACAACACAAACCGCTACCCCCTAAGTAGCCACTAGTCGGAGAGACCTTACGTCGCTGCAGAAAACGCCTGAAATGAAATTGGAGAGAATCGTTACTTCTACTAACGAGAAGTTTAAACTCCGTTTTTTGGCCATGGAGCGTTCGCTTCGTGCGACAGGCTGCGACGTACCGATCTGGGTGATTCCTTACGATCAAACCCGATTCGATTTACCGCCCAATGCGATCTGGTGGGATCTACCCGAACTGCGACAATTCCTTTTCGAAAACCAGGCAACCCCCTTAACCCCAAGGTACTATTGTTTAACGATCTCTAATTACCAATTCGTCGACGCAGACGTCATTTTCTTGCGAAACCCGGCTGTGGTCTTGTCCTCCCAAGAGGGATTCATCGCTTCTTGCGGGCATTGGAATAACCCGGCACACACTTACACAGCCGATTCACTGAAGGTCCTGAAAAAAATCACTACCCGATGGCCGGCGAGAGTCTTCAATGCCGGCCAGTTTGCCTGTGACCGCGCACTCTACACGGTGGAGGAGCTGAAACAGACGTGTCTCGATCCACTCTACGCAAATACCTGTTTCAACTTTGATCAGTGCGGAACGGTTTTGTTAGCGAATCTCTCCGGGGTTAAAATTGCCAACCTTACGCTGCCTCCCATGAATATGGAATCCACTTGGGCAGGATCTTACGAAGACGACAATTTTGAGGAATATTGGACTGACGAATCCCGCAAGCCTTATTTATTACATTGGGCCGGTGTGACTTGGCCGGTGCCGGTCGATCGATTATTCACGAGTTTCTTAACACCCGACGAGCGGCAACTTTGGGAAAAGGAGGCCGAAGAAAGAATGCGGAAACGGCGATCACTCAAGAACCGGCTTCGTAAAGTGCGAGATGCGTCTCGCAATTTTCTGAAAGAAATCGGCGAAGTCCACACTCCGTGGTAAGAGCTATTTGGTGGGGCGAGGCTCCCGCACAGCCTTAGCGATCGTTCAGGGACGGCGCCCCAACAATGATGACGTCTTTTCGCGCACAGCGCCCGCCGAGCCGGATCCATGGTGTGGCCTGGTTCCAAGGTTTGGCAGTAGATTCAGCTTCAGTTAGTTAGCCAACCATAGTTCATAACGACATAGGCACACACGGGACAACATGGTATGCCTAACCGCCTGGAGGGGAGCCGCTTTTGTGCGTTGAAAGATCTTGACCCGGGGAGCAGAGATAACAGTCCGGAGACACAGCAAAACCGGCTAGCAGGCAGCTCCCGAAATGTTGCTGGTGTCGCTGCCAGGATCGGTTGAATCGAAGAGGCGAAACCACAATAACAATTCGCGCCGTGGGTCGTTCCCGGGAGCCGCCTGCTAAAAAGCCACTCGCCAAGACGACGCTTTCTTTGCGCGATCAGGTCAGGTTACGAGCTATGTTCAAAAGCGGCTCCCCTCCAGGGACGCTTCGAAGGCTTGTCGGCTGGTACGAGCAATCACAATCACGTCTGGCTCCTCCCAGTCAAAACATGCCACGCCCGCTGCAGCCACGGAAAGCGCCGCGAGAGTTTGGATTTCAATAGCTCCCATCCAGCCCGCCGCATATAACCAGATTCATCCAGAGACGCTTCTTGAATTTCTTTCGCAAACTTCCCGATGGCGCCGTTCAGCAAAATCACATAGACATGCTTCGGCAAAAGGAAGTGTTCGAAGCGGATACCGCTTTTTGTTAGCTGCTGGCGAATACGCGCAAGGCCGCCACGAACGGTCGCCGCGTCGTGAAAAGCAATGACGCTATCCGACTTACAAATGCTTAGGCAAAATCCAAAGTCCGCAACCACCGCCTTATCGGTATGCTCGGCGTCGACAAAACAAAAATCCGGCGCCTGGGAAAATTCTTTGGGATCGAGATCCCGGGCATCGCTATCAAACGTGCGAATCTTTTCGACTGGAGAATCCGGAAAAGCTTCTCGCAAGCCGTCCAGCATTCGTTGCGTTGAGTTTCCGGGGTAGTAGACCGCGCCAGTAAACTCATCCGGAAGCGCCAACGGCCGCTTGTCGATCGAATAGATCAACCGGCACCGGCTATCTACAAGATGCGGCTGCAGTGTGCCGCCAAGATGGGAACCAATCTCCGCGTAGACATAGTTTCCGGATCTACGCACACTGCGCTGTAGTAGAAGCAAGGAGCTCCGATCTTCGGGATAGGTTTGGGTTGAGACCCGATCGAACAAACTCAGATCAAGCGCAGCAATCCTTTCGTCCACATCAACCATACTTCCGAGGATTTGTTAGAAATACCCCAACAAAAGTCAAGGAGTTCAGGAGTTGCAGGAAATGGTAGGGCGAAAAACTCGGCGCGCCCATCGCTTACCATGTCACCGAGATATTCCGCGCCGGTTTTGAGCTGCGCCGTGGGCACGATTTGATCTATTTCTTCATCGAATCGGCGGCCCGCTACCGAACTTACACGCGATTCACACCCAAGGAACGGCTCAAAACCGGCGCGGTAGAATCATAGACCAAGCTAAGCCATCGGCGCGCCGAGTTTTTCGCCCTACCGGCCTGAACTCCTGAACTCCTTGAACTCCTCCCACTCCTCGCACACGATGTGCCCGTGTATTTTCGCGCCACGCCAAAGCTTGGGAACAGTTGCAAGTATTTACTCTGGCTCGCACTCCTTTGGCCGTTCCAAGCATGGCAATGTCTCGCGGCCGGGTTTGAGGCGGAATTGCAACTCACGGGTGGGGCCCACCGAATGTTCCGTCAAGGCGTGGACAAGCCGGTTATTGCCATCAATACCTGGAGTACAGATACCAGGCCTCACGACATTTCGATCAGCCTTACAATCGAAGACATCTTCAACCGGATCGAACCAGCGTCACCGCGCCAGGTCTCGGTTCACATACTTGCCGATGGCGCCCACCTTGAGACGAAAATCCCATTCGACTCAGGAATTGGCTACCACACTGTTTTCATTACCCTGGATGACGGCACAGCCAGTATCACCCGCTCAATCGATCTCGGCATCGTGTGGTCTCCTTATCCCGGGGTCCGGCCAAACTCCTTCTTCGCCACCAATGCATCGCCCCGGCAAGGCGAGGACCTGCAGCTTCTCGAAACAATCGGAATGAAGGTACAACGGGGACATTTCGCCCCGAACGTCGCGACCAATAGCGAAAAGTGGCCGAGGGAACTGCCTTACGGAGAGGCTGTACCGCTAGAGTTCGATAGTATGGATAAGGAATGGGACGCGATGCGGTCCCATGGCCTTTGGGTCTTGCCCATCGCGGGCAACGCTCTCGTCGGCGCCGGCGTTTTCGACCGGACTCCGCTCGCAGAAAAACTCGGGTCGTATGGTCCCCCTAATGATACCGGAAGGTTTCTCCGGACCTGGCAGACGATACTGAAACATTATCCGGAATGGACTACGATCGAATTCTGGAATGAGCCATGGACCTTCGCTTGGACCTGGGCGGATACCCCAGGAGCGTATCGTCAGCTCCAAAAGGAGTGGTGTGACATGGCGCTCACTGTCAATCCGCATTACCGTCTCATGGCCGGCAGCAGCGTCCCTTTCGTGCGCGACGAAATTGAGCCGTTCCCGGACTGCTGGAAAGGGCTTCTTCAAGGCATCAGCAATCACCCCTATGCCGGCGGCGTTGTCGAAAAGAACTTCCGCAGCGGCGACGTTTTTCGCTCCATTGACGAGACCCGACTCACGGCTCGCGATTTAAAGCTGCCCTACGCTTACCTCACTGAGGGTGGCACCGCCTATCAGAGTCCGCAATCGCCCGACGACAAAAAGCGATATAACAATATCGAGAACGCACAAAAATTGGTCCAATACTACGTCGCGACCGCTTTGGCCGGAGTGTTCATGGGAAACGCTCAATGGGAAATCGGCTACGGACCAGACTGGACCAAGAGTAACACAGCGTTTGCAGTCTTAACCCATTTCCTGGAGGACAGGGTACCGCTGGTTGACCTTTGGCCTAACCAGGAATTGATATGGGGCGGCATCTTTGCCAACCGAAAGTTCGCCAACGGGACGATCAGATCGCTGCCCCGCGGCTCCGAACTGGCGGCCCGTTGGAACGTCAGAGTCCCAAGTGAGCGCCGTAAAGACCGCACCAAAGTAGCGGTCATCTGGGGCTTGACTGGCCAGTCCGCAGATTGGCTCGACACCCACGGAGAATTAGTAATCCGGGATGGGTCAGACCTAAGAGCCTACGACATGATGGGCGAACCGCTCCCCCGATCCCAGGGGAAGCTCATAATCCCTCTTTCCCCGTCCCCGGTGTATATCACGTCAAGCCGTCTGAGCGTTCTCGCCATGCGGGATCGGATCCGATCTGGCTTTATCCGTCGCTTAACGCCGATCAATTTTTACGCCTTTTCCTTACCAGCTCCGGCATCGGAAAAGCAGAAATTGTCGGTTCGTATCCAGAACCAGATCAACCGGCCGTTGAAAGGAACCATGAGTCTCCACGTATCCGGAGCCAAGGAAGACCCTTCGGTTCGTTTCGAAGTGGGCGCCGGCAAGTTGAAAGAGGTTCAACTCAAATGGCCAACCATCCCGGCCAGTGCGGGCAATCGGTATCCAATCCGCCTCACCGCTCGCTTTGACGACAGGCGCACGCGGCCGGGCGAACGCTTCCCCCCCCTCTCCCAGTACCAAGCGATCGCGGTCGCCAGATTCGAAAAGCGAACGGTCCATTTCAGCGGGGCTCTGTCCGATTGGGACGGTTTTACCCCGGTCGCGGTCGACAGCGCCTGGTTTGCTCAAACCAAGGAGAGCTCGGAACGGCTACTAAATCCGAACCTGCCGCAAAACAATAGGGACGACAATAACGATGCTAAGCGGGTCGCTGCCCAGGTCTATACTGCCTACGACGACGACTTTGTCTACCTGGGTGCGGCAGTAGTCGAGAACCAGTTCGAGTGTTCTGCAGGACAACCCTTCGCCGAACCCTCCGGAAATTTGAAAATAGTCTTACCTTATCAAGAAGGTGTACCCAACGGCCTGCATTTTATCACCGAGTGCGGCAGCGTCTTCCAATTTTCGTTCGGTTTCCGGGATCGAGTTCCAGGCACGCGCCGCCAGCTGGACGATCCTTGGGCTTGGAAGGGTGCTTTCTATGATACGGACTACTCCTTTGTGGCGCATGCCTCGACCGACGGAGATCGTCTAGTCCGGATCTGGGGACCCGATGCCTCAAGGAGAAACGGCTATCAGACCGAAGAAGTGCCGGGTATCGGGCCGGTGCCCGCAGCGAAAGTGAACATCACCCGCGATGAAACCCAGAAGCTTACCTTGTACGAAATCGCGATTCCCCGCCGGCAATTGACCCTCTTCGACCCGGCCAAGGGACGCTGCAGATTTGGCTTTCTCGTTTTCAACCGGGACGCACTTTCCGGCGGCGCCTTAGGCTGGAGCGATGCCTCCGGTGTATTCGACTATTGGCGTTCAGCCGGTTCTTTCCCCCCCACTTGGAAAAGCCACTTGGCCTGCCAGACCTTTTTTGGAATACAAGAATCAACCGCGAAGGACACGAATGAACGCGAATAATGCCTGCCACTTGTGTCGGTTCGCAGCGGCTCGATGGGGCCCGCCGAAGCTCGAGTTCTCACGTCGGTTGGCCCTGCAATTCCGAAGTCGGATCCATTCCCGGTGGTTTGCTTCATGTCCTCCATTCAAAACTCTGTCGAGTTGAGCAACTAGTGGCATGTTGCACGAAAAAGAGCTGGAACTGCTTCCGCTTCGTTTGTGAAACTTGCAACCTTAACGTTAACGTAGAAGGATTCGCGCAAGAAGAATCTCTGAGAGTATGGAATAGCGACGGGGAAAAATGAGATTGGAAAAGATCATCACGCTGGCGAACGAGAAGGTGATGCTACGCTTTTCGGCCATGGAACGGTCTCTACGAGCTACCGGATGCGATCTGCCGCTTTGGGTCATTCCTTACGACAATCAGCGGTTCGATCTTCCGGCGAACGCGATATGGTGGGAGCTGCCCGAACTCAGAAATTTGCTAGCGGAGCATCGATCTCACCCGATGACCGCGAAATACCAGTGCTTCACCACCGCTAACTACCAATTTGTCGACTCCGACGTAATCTTTTTGCGCAATCCTGAAGAAGTCCTCGCTGATCAAACCGGATTCATCACTTCGTGCGGGCACTGGGGCAGTCCGGACCACACTTTTACGGAAGCCTCGCTCAAAGTGCTAAAGAAGATTTCGACCTGTTGGCAAACCCTGGTTTTCAATGCGGGCCAATTCGCCTGTGACCGAGCGCTATACAGCCTCTCGGATCTCGAGAAACAATGCCGCGACCCGCGCTATATAGACACTTGCTTAAAGTTTCCCTTCCACGATCAGCCCGGGACCGTGCTCCTCGCGAACCTTTCCGGTGTACCTATTTATAACCTGACCCTACCTCCGGTATCCCTGGAGTCGACTTGGGCCGGTTCGTATCCGGACGACAATTTTGCGGCGTACTGGCAAAACGAAGACCGAAAGCCCTACTTGATGCATTGGGCGGGCTGCGACATCACCGTGCCACGCGCGATCGATCAGTTGTTCTTAGATTATTTGACAGAAGATGAACGCCGGTTATGGCAGCAGGAAGCCGCGGCGAACTTGGCGCGGAAAGTCCG
>JAFAIO010000356.1 GCA_019236675.1 Verrucomicrobiota bacterium | reverse complement strand
CATCCCTCTCGACTTACGGACGTACAGCACCTTATTCCGCTCGCCGCTCAATTCGATGTCTCTAAGCAGCAACCAAGTATCCACCATCGAGCTAATAGAGTCCCCGGTCGTCTCCGAGGTGCCCGCCCAGCTAGTCAGACTGACCAGGAACCCAAGGATTCCATTCCTTCGCAAGAAATCGACCAACCTCACAAAAAGCGTGGCGGTTTCTTCGTTCGTGCCCGCGCTTCGCAGGTTTGAAACCGGATCCACAATTACTACGGTCGGTCGGAATTGGCCGATCAGCTTATGCATCCGCGCAAGATGCATTTCCAAGCCGTAAACCGTCGGACGGGCCGAATGGATACGAAGAAGCTCTTTGCGAACGAACGGCTGCAGATCGATACCGATCGTTCGCATGTTGCGGAGAATCTGGGATGCTGATTCTTCGAAGGAAAAAAACAGACACCGCTCGCCTCGAGCGCAAGTTGCTTGCGCTAAATGTGCAGCCAGAGTGGTCTTACCAGTCCCAGCCGTTCCGCTCAACAGCACGGTGCTACCGCGATAGTAACCAAGGCCGCCCAGCATTTCGTCTAGGTCGCGAATACCGGTGCCTACTCGTTCTGCTGACACCTCGTATTCCAAACTAGACGAGCTGATCGGCAGAATCGAGATACCATTCTCATCGATTAAAAACGGATATTCGTTGGTCCCATGAGTCGAGCCTCGGTATTTGACTACCCTGAGCCGCCGAGTCGAAATCTGCCCTACTACCCGATGATCAAGGAGGATGACACAGTCCGAGATAAACTCTTCCAGACCCTGCCGAGTAAACTGATCGCCGGTCCGTTCGCCCGTGATGACCGTTGTCAGGCCCCTCTCTTTCAACCAGCCGAACAGCCGGCGAAGTTCGGACCGCAGAATCGCTTCATTCGATAATCCGGCAAAGAGGGCCTCGATGGTATCAAGAACCACGCGTTTTGCGTCGACCCTGGCGATGGAGTGCGCCAGTCGAATGAAAAGCCCCTCTAAATCATACTCGCCGTGCTCTTCAATTTCGCCCCGTTCAATCCTGACGAAATCGATGATCAATTTTTTTTTCGCGACCAGAGCGTCAATATCGAATCCAAGTGAGGCAACGTTTTTTCGAATGTCATCAGCGCTTTCTTCAAACGTCATCAGCACACCGGGCTCATTGTATTGGGTGGCTCCTCGAACCAGAAATTCTAGACCAAAAAGAGATTTCCCGCAACCGGCGGAACCACAAACGAGCGTTGGTCTTCCGGCGGGCAAGCCGCCGCCGGTAATTTCATCGAATCCGTTTATGCCTGTCGGAACTTTCTCGAGTAACGTCAACCGGGAGGTAACTTTCGGCATAGATTGGCAAACGAAACCGTTCCCATCAGCACGGTAGCCGTCAAGCAGATTTATGAATAGCAGAGCAATCGAACTAGCTAATTTGTTCAAAGCCAGTCTATCACTACTGTCACTATTAATCAGTCTTTAATTGGCATCAGATCCGTAAGAAGCATATCAGGTCTGACTCTGATTGGAGCATCGGGTAACCGCCTGAAGATCTCGAAAAACATCGGGCAGGTTTTTCGGCCCTGATTAGCGGAGCCAAAGGACAGCTCCTTCGGAACTAAATCTTTATACTAAATTCAGTCCGTATGTAGGCTTGATCCGGAACCGCCCTTCTGCTCGGTACAACTCTGGGCGAATGCATCACAGAACGATTCAACCGATTGGATATCCGCCGCAGTTACAACCTGGCGATCGCTTGCCACCGGCTGCTCTTTCCATACACCTCCAGCTTTTTCAATCGTACCCCTTAAATCAGGATTCGCTGCTATCCTGCGGCCGGCGACTCCATCAGCCGCGACCAAAACCTTGATACCCTCAGCAATCGCTCCGATCGGTTTCGAAGCGACAACGAACGAGTGCACAAAATCAATAGCTGTGGGGTTCTGAGAAAGGTTATCCGCGCTTGCCTTCCCGCCAGGCAACAGCAAAGCGTCGAAACCGGTCTCATCGGCATTATCGATAGGAATGTTGGCCAACGATTTGCCGGCTTTACCGGCCTCCGGGAGCGTTCCCGCGCCGGCAGAAACCGTGGTAACCGTCGCTCCGGCTTGATGCAAAAATTCTTGCGAATCGAGCACGTGATCTTGCTCGAAACCCGCTGCAACCAAGGTTGCAATTTTAACACTGGTCAAATCATGGCTCATATTCGTCTCCTCCGGACAGCTTTGGTACGCCGCAAGCTGAGTTGCTTGCCATAACGAGCAGTAAGGCCAGGAGTCTTTCATTCAGCATAACAGTTAAGGCCTGCTTAGTTCGCGAGTGAAAGCGTGAGCGGACTTTAGTGGAACGCCAGGAACGAGCGAGATCGCAAAAAAAGTCTTGCAGGCTTTTGAAGTTGGGAACGGCAATAACAGCGAAGGTCCTTCAACTCGCAGTAAAAGTAGAGGTCTTGGCGGGTTTCGAGTTGCAGGATATCTGAGATTCGCACACTCAGAACTGATTGGATTGCCAGTCTGATGGACAGCGTCCGGTTTCATGCTCGAATGCGAAGTTCAAAGGAACGGGTGGGAATGAGCGTTAGCCATTGGGACGGGATGAGGGGAGCCGCTGTTACGTTCGCTGTCGATCACGCTCGTTTTCGCTCCTTCTCGCTTGTTTGCAACCATGAAGATTGCGCTATTTCATAATCCCGGCGCCGGCGAACGCGCGCTCGACGGTAACCAGCTCATCCGGCTCTTCGCCGAGGCGGGGCACGATGTCCTGTACGTGCCAATCCAACATGGAGGGTGGGAGTCGGTATTCCGGAACCGCATTGATCGAGCGGTTGTTGCCGGGGGAGACGGGACCGTTAGCCGGCTGGCTCCATGGTTGGCCGCACGCGATATTCCGTTTTGCATCCTTCCGCTAGGCACCGCCAACAATTGTGCCAAAACTTTGGGACAGACTGATCCAGTCGAAGTTGTCGTGGCTAATCTTCATTCGGCTTCCATCAGAAAGGTCGACCTCGGTACCGTCACGATGCCGATAGGACAGCTGGTCTTCATTGAATCCGTCGGTATCGGCTTGCTCGCCCAGCTCATGATTGAGATGCGAAAGCGAGAGAAAAAGAAGAACTCGCGAAGCCGTCTGACTCGGACAGAAAGGTTGACCGGCGCAGTGAAACATTTGCGATCGCTCGCCAAACAATACCCAGAATCAACCTGCGAGTTGGAGTTGGACGATAAGATCTTGACCGGAAAGTTCCTTCTGGTCGAAGTAGCCAACATGGGACTCATCGGTCCTAATTTGAATCTGATTCCGAATGTCGATCCGAGCGATGGCGCTTTTGAAGTGGTGTGGATAGGAGCGAATCAGCGGGCAGAGTTTCGAGATTACCTCAGAGAGCTTCAGAATGGATATGAGCCGAAACCTCCGATCCAAACTACTCGCTGCCGCCAGATATTGCTCCGCCAGGTCGACGCACCCACGCATGTTGACAGTGAGGTGTTTGCAACGATGACAACACCGATCGTCGTACACAACCAGACAGGAGCGCTCGATCTTTTAGTGATTGGTGAGAAGGGAGAGGAAGTAAGCAGTAAGCAGTAAGCAGTAAGCAGTAAGCAGTGAGCAGTAAGCAGTAAGCGCTCTTCAAACTTTAGCGTGGGCTCGTGCTCTCAAAAGGTGGATACAGATAAATTTTTGGCCTAGAATAAACCGAAGCTTGGTGGGGCGAGGGTCCTGCGCGGTGCCTTAGGCTGACTTCGGAGACCTAACGGTCGCTTGAGTTTGTTAGGCCGATGCACGCGCCGAGCCGGGGATGTTGCGTTGCTGTGCTTTGAGCGGTTTGAGAACTATGAGCCCGCCTCGATTGAGGACCCGTTAGCGGTGCGTCCACGCCGCAAGTCCAGCGGCTCGGCAAGCATTGGGACGTAGCAAAATGCTGCCCCTGGAGTACGCCGGCAGCTTCGTTTACATCGTGCAGCCGTACGGGAGCCTCGCCCCACCAAATTTTGGTGGCTCGGCGCTCACTGCTTACCGCCTTCCTGCCCCCTGGCACATCCGCCGAACCGGTTGACCGCGAACTCTTCCTACTATGCCACGCGGTGCGAGTCCTAAGAGAGAACGCGAATACGAGAAAATAGAAAAGAAATTCGAGAAGGAAGGGCGTTACAAAGGACGGGAGAAAGAGGTAGCGGCTCGAATTGTTAATAAACAGCGGGCAAAGTCAGGCGAAGCTAAGAAGTCATCGCTGACCAAAAGAAAAAACATCAAAAAGAAAAGTTAATCGTCGTAGGCGCCCGGCCGATACCGAATAAACGAAATAAGATAGTATGGGTACACTTCTTCTAATACTGATTATTCTACTACTGATTGGAGCGTTACCGACGTGGCCTTACAGCAGTGGGTGGGGATACTATCCGACGGGCGGACTCGGACTGGTTTTTATTATCCTTCTGGTTCTGGTTTTGTTGGGCCGGATATAGAGGACTGAGGTGTTAGCTGTTCGCGGTTGGCCGTTGTGGTTTGCTGAGCAGTAAGCTTGGGACTAGGCCCGTAGTGAGCCGGGCGATGTGGTTTGCACTCGTCCTTATTTGCTTTATCTCGCGGTTGCAAAGCCGAGTGAGCTCAGGACTGATTAGCCGCCGTTTCGCCAGGCATGCAACCGAACGCCCGCTCTTGGAGTCGCGTCATATTGGTCCAAGCGGCAGTTGACTCGCAAGATGATCAACCACAACCGAGGCTTCCGATCCGCGCGAACAAAAGTTAAAGGTTGAGGTGGGGAGTCATGTATTCGTCCGGCATGCTCGATGATATTGTCGTTGTCGTCGTCGATGATGATGGCGATATTCGCTTTTCCCTGGCGGAGTTTCTGAGCCGACAGGGAGCGACAGTCTTTACCTGTTCAAACGCTAGGGAGGCCTTGGAAGCAGTTCGGGCGCACCACCCCAATATAGTGTTATCCGACATTGGCCTTCCGAACCGCGATGGTTTCCAGTTATTGGAAGACATCCGCTCGCTTGACGCTCAACGTGATCGTGAGGTCCCAGTAGTCGCTATGACGGCCTTCGGTTGGAGTGGAGAGCGCGCTCAGAGGTTATGGGGTGGCTTTCAGGCGCATTTGGACAAGCCTTTCAGGCCTGATCAACTGCTTTCAATGGTCGTTTCGACCCTGGATAACCACCGCGGCTGACGAAAAGCTAACTGCATCGGCTATGGGCTATTGGTGATTCGCTGACGAGCCTCACGGGAGTCAGCGAGCGGGAGCCGAACCTCAAATTCGCTGCCTTTCTTCGGACCTTCACTGCGAGCATAGATATGCCCGTGGTGCAGTTCGACCAAACGCTTCGCCACCCCTAAACCAACACCTAGCCCCCTCTGGGGCGCGCTGGTTCCAGGTTTCACCTGCGCGAAGATATCGAAGATACGGTCTAACATCGCAGCGGAGATCCCAACGCCGGTATCTTTTACTTTAATCACCGCGTCTTCACCTTGTCTGGCAAACGTCAACCAGATTTGTCCAGGCTGGCTGTTATACTTAATCGCGTTATGAAGAATATTAGTAATGACTTGCCTGAGGCGAATCTCGTCCCCGTAGACAAAAATCGTCTCCGTCGGAAGAGTAACCGTCAAAGTCTGGCCGGCGGCTTCCGCGACCGGCTGCGTCGCTTCTTTTAATCCGCGCAGAACCTTCGTCAGATCAACGCGTTGTAGGTTCAATTCCAGCTTGTTAACACCGAGGCGTGCCAAATCCACGAGATCGTCGACCAGCTTGGCGATTTGTTGCGTCTGGCGGTCGACCACCTCTAACGCGGATTTGGATTCGGGAGACTGTTTGACCACGGGTCGAAGCAATTCGATGGCAAACGGAATCGCCGCCAATGGATTTCGCAGTTCATGAGATAGCACTGCCAGAAATTCGTTTCGCGCCCGATGGGTTTCTTTCAAAACCTCCTCTGCTCTTTTTCGTTCTGTGATGTCGAAGAGTACATTCACAGCACCTATGAGCTTGCCGGACTCGTCGTGGATTGGGCTCGCGGAAGCCGAGACATTCAGCCGCTCACCATCGGGACGTTCAACGATGATTTCGCACCCGGTGTAGTCTCGATCACCGCGGAGGGCTAAAGCCATCCAGCACTGATCGTGAGACATCGGCTGCCCGTCGGCAAAATGAAGTCGGAACGATCCACAAAAACGATCGTTGGGATCCCGCAGTTTCGGAGCTCTTCCCCAAAGGCGCAGCGCCGGTTGGT
>JAFAIO010000185.1 GCA_019236675.1 Verrucomicrobiota bacterium | reverse complement strand
CCCGGCGTCCGGTTCGTACGGTCCATGCACCCGGTACCCGTAAACTGTCTCCGGGCCAATGTCGGAAATATAGCCATGCCAGATTTGATCTGTGTGTTCCGGCAACTCGATTCGTTCAAGTTCCTTTTCGCCGCGCCCATCAAACAGGCAAAGCTCTACTCTGGTGGCGTTCGCTGAGAAGACAGCAAAATTGACGCCTTGGCCGTCCCAACTCGCACCACGCGGGAACGGCAAGCCTTCTTTAATTTTTGGTTGATCCATACTTGCTCATCACCAGATGGCTATACTTTTTCGCGCCCGGCTGGACGTTTTAGCTCATCTCTTTGAGAAAATTTTGTTGCGCTTCGGAATCGTTCTAAGGCGACCTGGCGTTCTCTCGCGTGGTCAACCATTGGAAGGGGATAACCCGGAGCCAATTTTTCTTCAGGAGGTCTCGTAAATCTGGTCGGATCGACGTCCCTCAATTCCGGAACCCAGCGCTTGATGTATTCTCCATCGGGATCGTAATCAGCCGTTTGCGTCCAAGGGTTCTGAATTCGGAAGTAGGGAGCGGCATCAGCACCTGTCCCAGCGCTCCATTGCCAACCCCCATTGTTGGCTGGAATATCACCGTCGACTAACTTCCGCATAAAATATTTCTCACCTTGCCGCCAATCCAGATGTAGATCCTTTGTCAAAAACATGGCCACGATCATCCGGACCCGGTTGTGCATATATCCGGTCGCATTCAGTTCTCGCATGCCGGCATCAACAATGGGAAATCCGGTTAAGCCTTCGCCCCAGCGTTGCAATTTGGCCGGATCCAGGTCCCATTGCAAACCCGAGAACTCAGGCCGGAAGTCCCGATCCAATACGTGCGGGAAATGCCAGAGAATTTGAAAATAAAACTCTCGCCACACCAGCTCGTTAATGAAGGTATGAATCCCGCGCCGTTGCGCTGCGGAGCATTCGCCAACCAATTTTTCACAAGCGGCCAGAATTTCCCGTGGTGAAATCGTTCCGAATCGAAGATCCTGAGACAACCTTGAAGTGCCTGATGCGGATAGATTGCTTCTCTGGCTTGCATATCCGTAGATCGCCGATCTCAGAAATTGTTTAAGCCGGTCGCGACCGGCTTTTTCGCCTGCCGGTAAAATTTGGGCCTCAGATCGCATGTCCCAATGCGCGAGAGTCGGTAATGGGTCTGACTGCACGTCGCTCGGCGTCGCTAACCTGCCTACTTTCGGCGTTAAGGGCGGCTTCGTATGCTGTTGCCAGGCCTTGGCGTACGGCGTAAAGACTCGAAAGGCCTCACCCTTATGGTTGAGCACCTCGCTCGGCGCCAGAATTACTGTATCTCGAAAGGCGCGTACTTGTATTCCTTTCGCATTTGCAGCATCCCGAAGCTGTTTTTCGATCGCCCGATCATATGGACTATAGTTCTCGCTTAAATAGATTGCTTCCGCTCGAGTTTCGTGCGCAAGCCGCACTAACTCTTCTACTGGAGAACCAGATCGCACAATTAAGCGGCCACCGATTTGCTCTAAGTTGCGTGCGAGTGATTCCAGACAGCCACATAAGAACTCTTGCCGATTTGCGCCCGTCCAGGGATGCGTGCCTTTCCACTTTGAAACGATGTAGACCGGCATGACTTCGCTCGCTTGCTGGCAAGCTGAATAAAGCGACGAGTTATCGTTGATCCGCAGGTCGCGTCGAAACCAATGGATAATGCGTGCCATCATCAGCCTTAGTTCAAACCCTGGTTCTAATCCCACATGCCCGGAGCACACACCAGCCGCGCCATGCTTCATAAAAGCTAAATAGACTCGCCGCCAAAAATATCAGAGCCAGCGGCCGTGAAATCCGAATAGAGATGAGAGCTGCGATACTGAGAAGCAGAGCGGTTGTGCCGCGCGCAACGCGTCCCTGAGTTTGCAAGTTAGGAGAGAGAAATTTCCTAACGTGATCTGCCGACCATGACGTTGGTTTGCCGGACATAAGTATGGATTCAACGATTGTTAGATTTGTCGCTACATTACGGATTGTGCTTTAGAGCCGGCGAGGTCGGAAAGATCTGCAACAATTTCTTTCGCCGATAATCGAATATTTTCTCTACGTCTGGCCGCACCACCAGCCGATCCACCAAACGGCCGCCAGTCACTGCGTACTGGACATGATCCAAAGATTTGGTTCCGCCCCCGATGGGGATGAGCACATGCTCGTGTCGCCATAATCGATAGGGCCCCTTTATCTGAAGATCGATAAAGCGATAGGGAGGTTCCCACAGAACGATCTGGGTTCGCCATAGTAATGGAATCCCTCGGAGCCGCAGCCGGTAGTCGATCAGCGTCCCCGTCTGCATGGAAATCGGGTCTTTCGTAAGGATCTCAAAATGTAGCCAAGGCGGGGTAATGATCTGAAGATTGTGGGCATCGGCAAAAACGGGAAGATCACGTCCACCGATTCCGGCAACCAGAACTCGGACTCAAACGAGAATATCTTCATAATTTCGTCCTTTCCAAACCGTCACCGGGCGGAACAACCGCTGCACGAAAACCACCCATTGAATCCCCACCAACGCCGCGATTCCCAACGGATGAAGAAGCACACTGACTAACGGTTGCCTAAATCGGAACACGCCGAATATCCTGGGAATTAATTAGAGTGCATCGCCGCCTGCCGGCGCTACGCCGGGTTCCGTGATCGACGGAGAGCAAACATAGCAAGTAGGGTCAGGCGCGGGCTCGCCTTTTCTATAGATTGCAGTGAACTCTTCTTCCGGATCCCGGGAGAAGACGAAATTGTGATGAAGTAAATGATCGTAGCGTTTATTTAGGCCCAGATAGAGCACGACACCCGAACAAGCAGGTTCGTACTGCCGTCGTTTCGCAAAGGCCCGCGCCGTCTCTCCCCCAATTAACTGCCAATAGGTCCGAACCGAATCTGAATTCGACACTACGGCGTCAAGTTCGATGCTTCGTCCTCCTCTCAATGTTAATCCCTTAACCCGACCCCGTGAAATAATGATCTTTTCTACAGAGGTGTTACAGCGGATCTCGACGCCCAACAATTCTGCCAGCTTCGTCAGAGCCTGCGGTATCGATCGCGTTCCTCCGCGAGGATACCAAACTCCCTCTTTCGTTTGCATATGCCCGATCCCACACAACACCGCTGGAGACGCGTCCGGCGCTGAACCGACATACTGCGTGAAATGATCGATCATCTGGGCTACCCGCCGATCCGAGAAATGCTCTCGCACAACCCGAGATACGGTTTTGCCAGCACTCATTGCCTTCACATCCTGGAGAAAACCAGGCCGCCAGGCTGAACCCAATTGGACCATGTCTCTTAACCCACCGACTGGGCGCCAGAAAAAATGCCGTTCAGAGATGCGGTGAAGACGCGCCGCCCGTCGCATAAATTCGCGATAGGCTTTCGATCGTACTCCTTTCAAGAAAATGTCCATGGCAGAGCTCATCCGGTCGACGTCCGCTACTAGATCGAGACTGGAACCATCTTCGAAAAAGGAGCGCCACTGAGGATCCAGTCGTACTAGATCGAGCTCGTCGGCGAGTCGATGTCCAGCCTCCGCGAAAATCCGCTCGAGAACCGACGGCATCAGCAAGATCGTTGGCCCCATGTCGAAGCGATACCCTTTCTCCCTCAGTACCGCAGCCTTGCCGCCTAACCATTCATTGCGCTCAAAAATCGTGACTCGATAACCTCGCGCAGCCAAAACGCACGCTGAGGCTAACCCTCCGAGGCCACCACCGATGATGCCCACGCTCTTCATTTTTTCGCCCTCCTAGTTCGGCTCTCAGTGATGAGAGCAGCCAATAGTCCCTGAAATCCCTTGCATCTTTGGCGGCCTTGACCATGGGCGGCGAGCAAGTAAGAAGCGAATAGGTTCGTGGCGTTGCCATGAAGCTCGTCCAGGTGTGGTCTGAATCGGCCGTGCCGTGCGGCCACAACATGAGGATAGGTCATTTCTAGCAATCCCTCGGCCCCCCGGGTAACTCCGAAGCCGCTGGCTTTAACGCCTCCGAAAGGCATCCGCGGGTCCCCGATGGGTACGATCAGATCGTTAATCAACGCAAACCCGGATTTAATGCTCGCCGCGACCGACTTAGCTTTTCCAATGTTGGCTGAAAACACGGAAACCCCCAGGCCGAAAGGCGTAGCCATGGCTTCGCGCACGGCAGATAGCGTATCCGGGACGACCTGTATCGGCAGTTCAGGAAGCTCCGCTGCCTTCGCCAGCTTTCGACGAAACTCGCTGGCGATCGCCTCGACGACGATGAGGCGCTGAGGCGCGATGCAGGTCTCGCCGCCATTCCAACGCGCACTGAATCGCAAACACCGGATCACCAGATCAAGATCCGCGTCCGCTAAGACTAGCGCTGCATCCTCGCCCGTAAGCTCCATCACGGCAGGCGTATTCCGGGCGGCGGCCTCAGCTAAAATACTCCGCCCGCTTTTTGATCGCCCGGTGAAAATGATCTTATCAATTCCCTCTCGGATGACCGCGATCGCGGAATCGGTCATGGCCGGGAGGACTTGGAACAAACCAGCATCGAGCCCTGCGCACCCCGCGATTCGCGCAAAAACTTCAGCCATCATTTCGGTACCCGGTGCCGGCTTGAACAAAACCGCATTCCCCGCCGCCAGTGCGTGTAAAATTTGGGAGCCGGGAATAAACAATGGGTAGTTCGCAGGTCCGATAACCAGAATGATTCCAAACGGGTGACGGTGTACGTCAAAAGCTACGCCTTGCAACCAGAGCGGCCGATGCTTGCGTTTCTCTAGTCGTGGCCGCAGTACCTCCCCGGTTCGCTTCTCCAGCCAACAACAGGTGTCCGCCAATGGCACCACCTCGGAAGCCAGCTTTTCCGATAGCGGCCGATTCTTAATCTCAGCAGCAGTTTGAGCCAGGAGCATTGCGTTCGATGCGATTAGTCGGCGGAGGCGGCGAAAATATCGCCTTCGATCAGCGAACGATTGGCGGCACCAGTCGGCTTGAGCGACGCGGGCGAAGGCCAGCATAGGCCTGATTTCCGCGTGCCGGTATTCGATTGTTTCGTTCATCTAACCGGCTCCATAGTGACTGGCAGTGTGTCGAACTCTGCCACCGATTTGTCATCCCGCGAAAAACCTAAGTCTTCTAACAATAACCGAGCAGAGATTCGTGCTGATTCGAAAATAACAGGCAATCCGCTCCCCGGGTGTGTGCCTCCCCCGACCAAATAGACCCCTTCCAAATCCTCAAATCGATTGCGTGGCCGCAAATGCAGCATCTGGTCCAGCGAATGTGCCAAATTGAAAGTCGCGCCCTTGTAAATCCGGTGTTCTCGATTCCAATCGAGCGGTGTAACTACTCGCTCGAATCGCACCCGCTTCTCTACGTCGGAGAACCCGGCCTTCGCTATCTGCTGTATTACTAAGGATCGAAAGCCATCCCGATGTTGCCGCCAATCGACATTGGGATGCTCATGCGTAACAGGTACTAGTACATACAGCGTGCTCATCCCCGGCGGAGCCAACGTCCGATCAGTCACCACCGCGTTCTGTACGTAGAATGACGGATCCTCCGACAAAACATGCTGATTCTCAATTTCGTCGAGGTTCCGGGCGTAATTCTGCGAGATATAAATGTTATGGTGAGGCAGATCAAAAACACCCTCGATCCCGAGATACATCATGAACGTGGAACAGGAAAATTTCTTACGGGCTATCTTTTGATCTCGCCAACGCCGGCGGAGCCGATCGGGCACTAGCGTTGATATCGTTTGAGCAAAATCCGCATTTATCACTAGCGCGTCTGCTGCATGCACCTTCGATTGATCCCTCACACCGACGGCACGACGCCCCTCGAACAGAATTTCTTTCACCTCACTTCCCAAGTGAATTTCGACACCCAAACGCTCCGCAACCCGGGTCACGGCTTCGGTTACGGCAGCGCAGCCACCTTCCGGATGAAAAACGCCGTGTTCATATTCGAGAAATGATAGAATCGAGAACAGGCTCGGACACCGAAACGGCGACATCCCGAGGTATTTGGATTGAAAGGAAAAAGCTAACCGAATCCGCGGGTCCCGGAAAAACCGACCCAAATACTGATCTAACGACTGATGCGGCCGCAACATCGGCAACAGTTTCAGCAACCTAAAATTGACGATTGCTCGCCAATCCAGGAATGGGTTTTCTAGACAAGGCTGTGCCCGCTGCAATTTAAGTCGGTTTTCGGTTAGAAATGACCGAAAATTAATTGCATCATGGGGCGCTAACGCGGCAATCTGCTGCTCCATCCGCTCGATCTCCGCCGTCGCGTCCAGCTTGCCCCCGTTTCCAAAGATGAGGCGGTATTGGGGATCCAGCCGCGTGATCTTTACCTCATTCTCTAAACGGGTACCGGCTCGCCGGAAAATTTCGTTCAGGACCCGAGGATACAGGAAGAAGGTCGGGCCTAAATCAAAGCGGAATCCATTCGATTCAATTGCCGAAGTACGCCCGCCTACTTTGTCGCGGCGCTCGAGAATTTTCACGCTCAGCCCAGAACTGGCCAATGAAATAGCAGCTGCCAATCCTCCAGGACCCGCTCCGATAATCACGACGGAAGGTTCTGAGCAGTTCGTCAGGGTAAGCATTGCGATGCGGAGACATATCTAAGCTGTGCAAATCTTGTCAAATATCTGTCTAATATTCATGATCGATTTTTGACAATGTGTCTAATATATGTCTAACTCTAGCTCAATGCATTATCCGCTCCAGGTTGTGGCACGACAGACTGGGCTGAGTCCCCACGTGCTGCGCGCTTGGGAGAGACGGTACGCGGTCGTGCAGCCAACCCGTTCACCGTCCGGGCGACGCCTTTACCGTGACGAGGATGTGATCCGACTCAAACTCTTGAGTCAAGTCACTCGCCTGGGACATCCAATCGGAAGCGTCGCAACCCTTACCGATACAGCTCTTAGAAATCTTGCCAAACAAGCTTCAACCCCCGCCACGGGCGAGCGCACTCGGCTTAGTAGTGGCAGCATCGATCGCGAGCGGGTCGCGATAGTTAGAGATTGCATCGAGGCGATAAGAGGATTTGACGCGGACGCGCTAAACAGGCTCTTAAAAAGGACGGTGTTAGACTCAGGCTATACGGCACTGATTCGACGAGTGATAGCGCCTCTTACCCGACGCTTGGGTCAATTGTGGGACGATGGGACAATCCAGACCGCGCATGAGCACTTCGCGTCTGGAGTGATTCGCGCTTTTTTGCTGGATCCGGCACGTCAGTATTCCGGCACTGTTCCGACTACAACAATAGTCGCGGCAACCTTACAAGGCCAACTGCATGAACTTGGTGCCGTTATGGCTGCAGCTCTCGCCGCAGAACGCGGTTGGCGAGTAGTCTATCTCGGCCCAAGCTTGCCCTCTCTCGAGATCGCCAGTGTCGCTATTAAGAGCGAAGCTCGAGCCGTGGCTTTAAGTGTGGTTTATCCGGAAGCAGATCCACATATTGAGCATGAGCTGCTCGAACTTCGCTCCCATCTCCCTGGTAAGACACCGATCTTAATCGGTGGCGGCGCAGCCGAGAGCTATCGCACAGCCATAGAAGAAGCGCATGCCCAATTGCTTGACAATTTCGGGGCGTTTCAAGTCGCTCTGGCAAAAATTCGGGCTACTAGAACCTAGGAGTAAAAAGTCAAGGGCGCCGAGCGCGTCGCGACGCCCAGCCAATCCGCTCCCAAGCGCGGACAACCGATGCAAATAACACGCCAATCGGTGTGTAGCTGACCTCCTGTTCGGGATCAAATGGTTAGATAGAACACCATTATCAATCCACAAATTTAAAAGTAACACAATGAGCAGTCCAATAACCGAGCCGATCATTGAAGGGTGCGCGATCGAAAATAAATGGTCGAGACCGGGGAAACGTTGGCAGGGTGTGGTCCGGCCCTACACGAAGGAGCAGGTCGAGCGTCTCCGGGGCACAGTCAAGATTGAATACAGCCTGGCGCGTCTCGGCGCTGAACGCCTTTGGGCACTGTTGCAGACCGAGGATTATGTGGCGGCACTGGGTGCACTCACTGGCAACCAAGCTGTACAACAGGTCAAAGCGGGCTTGAAGGCGATCTACCTGAGCGGCTGGCAAGTTGCGGCGGACGCTAATGTGGCCGGTGAGATGTATCCCGATCAAAGCCTCTATCCGGTGAATAGCGTGCCGGCCGTCGTCAAGCGGATCAATCGGGCCTTACTCCGAGCCGATCAAATCCGTCACTTGGAAGACCACCATCAAATCCATTGGATGGCGCCGATTGTCGCCGATGCGGAGGCCGGATTCGGTGGCCCGCTGAATGTCTTTGAACTGGTCAAAGCCATGATCGAGGCAGGCGCAGGGGGAGTCCACCTAGAAGACCAGCTGGCTTCCGAGAAGAAATGTGGGCATATGGGTGGAAAAGTGCTGATCCCGACTCAGAATGCTGTCAAACATCTGGTCGCTGCTCGATTAGCAGCTGATGTCTGCGACGTACCAACCTTTGTCATCGCCAGAACAGATGCTAATGCGGCTACACTGCTCACCAGCGATTTCGATGAGCGGGATAAACCGTTCCTTACGGGAGAGCGCAGTGTGGAAGGGTTCTTCAGAGTGCGTGCCGGGATCGAGCAGGCGATAGCGCGCGGGATCGCCTACGCTCCATACGCCGACCTGCTTTGGTGTGAAACCAGCGAACCGAACCTGAATGAGGCCAAGCGTTTCGCCGATGGTGTCCACAAACATTATCCTGGCAAATTGTTGGCTTATAATTGTTCGCCTTCGTTCAACTGGAAAAAGAAACTGGATGACGCCACCATCGCCCGATTCCAGAAAGAACTAGGGGCAATGGGATACAAATTTCAGTTCATCACTCTGGCTGGGTTCCACGCATTGAACTACAGCATGTTTGACCTAGCCCGGAGGTATCAGAAAAACGGGATGTCGGCTTATGCTGACCTGCAAGAAGCAGAATTTGCTGCCGAAGCCCAAGGCTATACCGCCACCCGGCATCAACGTGAAGTTGGCACCAGTTACTTTGATGAAGTCAGTCTAGTGATTACGGGCGGCGAGTCATCCACGACTGCATTGCACGGCTCGACCGAACTGGAACAATTCGAACGAGACGAAGACTAGACTTAGTTAAGACGAAAGGGACCGCACCGGTTGAGAACGGAGGGCGGTCCCACGATGATCGGAGGCTAAGATGTACAACGACCGAATCCGCTCCCATCCGCTCTTGGGTAAGGTCGTAAGCCCGGCCGAGGCTGCCGAGTTTATCAAGAATGGCATGACCGTCGGAATGAGCGGTTTTACTCGGGCCGGAGAAGCTAAAGCCGTTCCGCTGGCCTTGGCCGAACGCGCCGCTCACGAAGAGTTGAAGATCACTTTGATGACAGGCGCGTCGCTCGGTAACGACCTAGATAAGATTCTAACTCAATCAGGGGTTCTCGCTCGCCGCCTCCCCTTCCAGTCTGACCCGGGGTTACGCAAGGCGATTAACGCGGGCCAAGTGATGTTCATCGACCAACATTTAAGTGAAACGGTCGAACTGCTGCGTAGCCGGCAAATTGGCCCCGTTGATATTGCTGTGCTAGAAGCCGCGGCCATAACTCCGGAAGGCGGCATTATCCCAACGACGTCAGTTGGTAACTCCGCCACCTTCGGCATTTTGGCCGAAAAGGTGATTATTGAGATCAACTTACACCAACCGTTAGCGCTCGAAGGGATTCACGATATCTATATTCCTACGCGTCGACCGTTTCGTGAGCCGATCCCCGTTATCGCACCGGAAAGCCGGGTCGGCTTACCGTTTATACCGATCGATCCAAATAAGATTGTTGCCGTCGTAGTTACCGAAAAGCTTGACTCAGCATCGACGGTTCTACCGCCGGACGAAGAAACGAAACAGATCGCCGGGCATTTGATAGAGTTTCTCAATCACGAAGTTAAACGCGGCAGACTCACGCCTACCCTGCAACCATTACAGGCCGGGATTGGCACCATCGCAAACGCGGTTCTGCATGGATTACTGGATAGCCCGTTTTATGAGCTTAAGATGTATTCGGAAGTGCTCCAAGATAGTGTTTTCGATCTATTCGATTCCGGTAAACTGGAGTTTGCCTCTGCTTCTTCTATCACCGTGTCCAAGGCCAAATACGCTGAGGTCATTCCGGGCATCCACAAGTACAAGAGCCGTTTAATTCTGCGACCTCAGGAGATCAGTAATCATCCCGAAGTTATTCGCAGGCTCGGGCTAATCTGTATTAACACCGCCTTAGAATCCGATATCTATGGCAATGTTAACTCTACCCATGTTAATGGCACACACATGATGAACGGTATTGGCGGTTCAGGCGATTTTGCACGGAACGCCTCATACGCCATCTTCGTCACCAAATCACTAGCCAAGCATGGTGATATTAGCAGCATTGTGCCGATGGTGACACACGTCGACCATAACGAGCACGACGTAGACGTCATTGTCACTGAGGTCGGGCTAGCAGACCTCCGGGGTTTGGCGCCACGAGAGCGTGCTCGGGTGATTATTGAGCACTGCGCTCATCCAACCTACCGCGACGGTTTGCGGGACTACTTTGAGCGCGCTCTTAAACGCGGTGGCCAGACGCCGCATATTCTGGAAGAAGCGTTTTCCTGGCATGAGGCCTTTTGTAACCAGGGAACAATGAAGAGCGTTGTGACCGAGCGCCCTCAGTTGCAGCTGGCCGGTTTCCCGTAGCGATTGAATGATAGTCGCCAGGCAATTTATCGCCTGGAAACGGTCCGCAATAGAGCCCGCCCCGTCTTGTCCGCCGTAGCCACGATGGCGACGGAGGAAGGTTTCCGTCACCCTCGCTGCTCAAGGGGGATGTAGGGCGCAAGAGGCTCGCCCACATAGATCTGCCGCGGACGACAAATACGTCCCCCTTCTTTCTGACTAACCTCAAGATAGTTGGCAATCCAGCCCGGCATGCGACCGATCGCAAAGATAACAGTGAACATTTCCAGGGGAAGGCCAATCGCGCGCATGATAATACCGCTGTAGAAATCCACGTTCGGATAAAGCTTGCGCTCGATGAAATACGGATCGTTCAGCGCCGCTTGTTCCAAACGCAATGCGATGTCCAGCAAAGGGTCGCTGATGTTTAAAACCGCGAGGAGTTCATCACATTGCCTCTTAATGATCTTCGCGCGCGGATCGTAATTTTTATAGACGCGATGACCGAACCCCATCAGGCGGCGACCGCTTTTTTTGTCTTTAGCGGCAGCCACAAAACGGGAACCGTCATCACCATCCCGATGAATCTGTTCAAGCATCTCAATCACCGCTTGATTGGCACCGCCATGTAGAGGGCCCCAGAGAGCACATACGCCGGAGGCTACGCTAGCAAAAAGGTTCGCTTTGCTGGAAGCGACCATTCGCACCGTAGAAGTGGAACAATTCTGTTCGTGGTCGGCATGAAGCAAAAGAATCAAATCTAACGCACGTACCACCTCCGGTTTGAGAGCGATGTCCGCATTGGGCCTGGAGAACATCATGTGCAAAAAGTTAGCGGAATAGCTGTACTCCGGCTTAGGGTAAATAATAGGCAGGCCCCGTGACTTACGGTAGGCAAAAGCGGCAATGGTGCGGACCTGAGAGAGAATGAACGCGGTCTCGTTAACAAAATCCTGGGATTCCTGCGGCGCGAGCAGCTCGGGATAGTAGCAGCCTGCAGAATTGATCATCGAGGACAGCATCGCCATCGGATGCGCATTAGGCGGGAACCCTTCGAAGTGGAACTTCATGTCTTCATGAATCAACTCATGGGCCGTTAGCAAATCGCCGAAATGTTGGAACTCGCCGCGAGTCGGTAGCTTGCCATAGATGATTAGATACGCAGTCTCAACAAAGCTGGATTGTTCCGCCAATTCCTCGATGGGTATGCCGCGGTAACGAAGGATGCCCTTTTCCCCGTCGATAAAAGTAATGGCACTCTCGCACGAACCGGTATTGCTATAGCCGGAGTCCAGTGTGATCAGTCCGGTCTGATCTCTTAGCCTGCTAATATCGATCGCTTTTTCGTGGGCTGATCCCTCAATTAATGGCAGGCTCACCGTTCTGCCGTCCCAGCGAAGTTCAGCAAAATCATTCATAGCGGTTGAATCCGGGCATAAATTCGTAAACCAAAACGGTAAATCTCGCTACCCGGATCTTGACCGAAATACACCCTCTTTTGCATATAAGGTCTGTAAAATCCGCACCCATGTTCGAACACGCCAGCTTCTGGTTTCCCTTTCCTCCTGACTTGCTGTTAAATTTTTCCGTCTCCACTCGTAACGATTTGCATCGGGTGCGGGAGATTACCTTGAGCATCAAAAATAGATGAAAAATCGAGTCTTACCGGGCCTCGCGGCCTTATTATTTCTTAGTGGCTATTCTCTCTCTAGTCTGAGAGCGACCGATTTAACGGATCCAAGTGAGATTATCCGTCGTAATGCTGCCCAAAACCAGGTTCAGCAAGGACAAAACGTCGAGGTAGATGGAATGATTGAGTCAGTAAAACCCGGAGAAACCGGTTGGTTCAGTCTAATTTTGGAACTCGATAACGGAAATCAGATCACCGTAATCGTTTATCCAAAAACAAAATTTTACCAGAATTATAAAGCCATGGATACGGCTGCTGCCTACAAACTCCTGGCTCACGGCCAGAAGATCAGGATGCTGCATAACACCTATATGGATACCTACGTTAAGCACACGATGATTTCTGATCTGATGTTCGTGGATAAGTAACGTGTAACGTGCTGGGCGATCGTGGAGGGGTGGCGGATGGAGTGATGGAGTGGTGGTGGCGAGGATGCCGGATCGGGAAATAGGCGCAAAAAAGCACAAAAAAGCTATCGGGATCTCCGCAAGGCATTAAAATCACTCAGCAAGATTACAAAGGCAGAATATGTAACAACGGGCACTCTACCTGTGTGGTCTTCTGTAGATTTCTTTTGCGGCTGGTTCTTGGACGCAGAGGCGCTGGAGCGATAGGGCGGCTGCGCGGTAACAATTGAAAGCCTTAGTCGGCACAACCGACGGCCTTCGTGATCTTGTTGTGAGTTTAAGTCGTTCGTCCTTACTTTGGGGTCTTGGCATCCTTGCCCTGAGGTTTTTTCTTCGTCTTTTTTTCGTGCCTTTTGCGCCTTTTCGCGGCTATTAAGGAGTTTCTTCAGCAATCACCTTTCACTCTTCACCGCGAAGCGTCTTTACTACCTGCGTCAAATGCTTCGTTTCCTCTCATCCTTGTTCAAGCCTGAAGCGCCAAGCCCGCCGGTGCCAGCGAAACAATTGGGTATCGATTTACGAGCTATGGACCAGGCTTTGGTCAAACAGGAAGGATACCCGCGCCCGCAGTGGGACGTGATCCGAGCCTGGATCAAAGCAAATGTAGCATCGGATGACGTTCCCATCGCCTGGAACGAAGTTGGGTTGAGCTGGCTTTTGAACCTGAAGACTCACTTGGGGTCACCCTATTCGGTCCTGCAATCGCCGAATTTCTGGCTGTTAACGGCTCGATCGCAAGCAGGCGGATTCACTTTGTTGCGGACAAGCGAAGCTGCAGTACAAGAGCTGACCAATTGGCTAGGGCCAATCGCGCAGAAGCGTGGCCATGGCAAACATGTGATTCTCGATTTCGAAACGACCGATCACTACTATCGCTACATCGGCTATTTTCCCCACCAGGTGTCGCGCTGCAGGCCAGTGGCGGCGTCTTCTTAGGGAAGGGTTACCGACATATCGCTCTGCCGCCGTCCCCCGGACTGCAGAATACTTTGATTCATGAGCTTACGCACAACCGGCTGGCGCATCTATCTTCACCCACATGGCTTAGCGAAGGTCTAGCGCAGACGATGGAACGACGAATTGGCGGCAACAAATTCGGTCGCCTCGACCGAGAGTCGCTTGAAAGGCTCGTTTCGACGTTTCCGGGATCGGGCGAATAGCACTATCAAAAAAAGGAACGCGAATGCGGAAGAATAAAGGCGCAACGATCGGCGCTACGAAATTTCTCTTTACGCTCGGTCTCGTCCTCGGCACAAACCTGAGCATCGCACAAACGACCAACACCTCACCCATGCACACGGCCAAAGGCACTTTCGAAGTAAAAATGAGCCAGGTTAACAACGCGGTTGACCCCAGCATCATGACGATGTCGATCGACAAACAGATCCACGGGGACCTCGAAGCGACTACCAAAGGGCAAATGCTTTCAGCCGGAGATCCGAAAGCCGGAGCTGCCGGTTACGTCGCGCTCGAGCAAGTCACCGGCACGCTGGACGGGAAGACAGGCAATTTCGCTTTGATGCATTTCGCGACTATGACGCCCGGATCTCCTAATGAAATGAAGGTCATCGTCGTTCCCGGCTCCGGTACCGGCGAACTCTCAGGGATCTACGGCACTTTTACTATCTTGATCGAGGGCGGAAAACATTCTTACACCTTCGATTACGGCTTCCGATGAAGGCCCTCATAATCTGGCTTGGGTTTTTGATAATCCCAGTACCGGTTTCAGCCGCTCGCGGAGATGAACCGCAGATTCATCGTTTTTCTGATCCGAAACATCCGGACATGTTGGCATGGAAAGTCGATTACGTACTGCCGGAGGATGCCGGGAATCCGCTAATTGAATTGGACTATGACCATTGGGACCCGAAGGCTGAAGGCGACGCTTTTTGTAAGAAACAGCTCAATGCCGCCAAAGTCGATTCGAAAGCGAGCACTTTCTCGTTTGTCGTCTTTCTAAGCGCGAAAGCGTCGTTGATTGTTCTCAACGGGAAGGAATTCCAGGGAAAAGGAGCGCCCTTGATCATGGACAAAAAGGTGAAAACGCCATCGCAACCAGCCCTCGACTCCGGCACCGGCGGTTTCATGCTGGCCTTCAAACCGAATTCAGAAAGGCCGGCGGACCAGGTTGCATCCTATTTCGACTTAGATTCGTGGATCCTGTTGACGATCAGTTTTAGTCCGGAATAGCCGCGGAAAGGACCGCGAAGGAAAGACTAACCGCAGCCCCGAAATCCTCCGGGGTAAAATAGACGCAGATTTACCCAGATAAGAGAACCGTGGAGCGCTGCCTCGCTTGCGAGGCCGACCGGTCGCGAATGCTGAACGTGCTTGTGGGCGAATGGGTGATGCGCGGTTGATGCCATTTCAATTGTACCGCCCGTGCTTGAGTGGCGACCCCTTTCGGCCTCGCAAGCGAGGCAGCGCTCCACGGGTCACCTTTCACCTATCACCAATCACCTCTCACCTCTCACTTCTCACCTTCCACTTCTCACCTCTCCCCTTTGTCTCCTCGCTCCCGCTGGTGTAAATAGCGACTTATGGCTCTTCCTGACGGACCGAAAGCGCCCAGCGTTTGGCAAATGCTCCAATGGATCGGGACCCCCTTCTCATTCATGCAGTCGTGTCACCGCCAGTATGGAGACTGTTTTACGATTCAGTTGAACCGAAAATTTGGCCCATTAGTCTTTTTCAGCCAACCGGAAGCCTTGCAGGTCATCTTAACGAATGATGATGCCAAGCTGTTCGAATCCCCCGGAACACTAAATGTGGCTCTCGAGATGATCACGGGAACACAGTCCGTTTTTGGATTGAGCGGTGACCGGCATCGGCGGGCTCGCCAGCTACTGATGCCTCCTTTCCATGGGGAGCGGATGCGCTCGTACGGCGAACTGATCCGCGAGATCGCTGAGCAAGTCATGCGCGAGTACGGCACAGCGCGGCCTTTCGAAGCACGGGAACCGATGCAAAGGATCTCACTACGCATCATTCTGCGGGCAGTGTTCGGATTGACCGATGGACCTCGGTACCAAGAGCTTGAGAGGCTTATCGGGAGGTTGCTCGACGGCTTGAGCAATCCGCTGAACGCTAGCCTTCTATTTATACCGGCGCTTCGCCAGGACCTGGGACCATTGAGTCCCTGGGGAAGATTCATCCGTAATCGGCAGCAAATCGATGATCTGATTTATCAGGAGATCGCCGACCGGCGGCGCAACCAACCCGTTTCCAAACCGCACGCAGCGAGCGAACCCGAGCCGGTTCCCGCCTCGCGTAATGACATCCTCACCCTGCTCATGTCCGCACGGGACGAAGCAGGTGAAGCCCTGTCGGACGCTGAGTTGCGGGACGAACTGATGACACTGTTAATTGCCGGCCACGAAACAACCGCTACTGCTTTGACCTGGGCCTTGTATTGGATTCATCTGTTACCGCCAGTACGCCAAAGGCTCTTGGAAGAGTTGGAATCGTTGGACGACAACTCTGACCCTAATACGGTGTTTCGGTTGCCTTATCTGAATGCCGTCTGCTCTGAGACACTGCGCATTCATCCCGTGGCATTGCTAACATTTGGGCGGGTAACCAGGTCGCGGATTGAGCTGGCCGGAGTCACCCTTGACCCCGGTACGACGGTAACCGGTTGTATCTATTTGGCTCATCGTCGCAAAGAGGTGTTTTCTAAGCCGGAAGAATTTAACCCGGACCGTTTCTTGGATCGTCACTATTCGCCCTATGAATTTTTGCCTTTCGGCGGAGGGGTTCGCCGTTGCATCGGGATGGCGTTCGCCCAATTCGAAATGAAGCTGGTGCTGAGTACAGTACTATCTCGTTTTGATCTGGCGTTAAGCGGTACTCGCGAGGTGCGGCAGCGACGGCGCGGCTTGGTCTCAGGACCTAGTCCATTCAAGATAGTCAAGATCGGTGCTCGGGGTGGCGTATCGGCCGGTGGGCGTGTCGGCGTGTCGGCGTAGCCGTGGAGCGCTGCCTTCCCGCGGCCGCGGGACGACGCCGACTGGTCGGGAATGCCGACCGGGTGTGTTGCCAAAAAGATCACACCGTACCCTAACGGGACGGGTCGCGATCGGATCGAATTCCAGGCAATGAATTGCCTGGCTACTATCATTCAGTCCCTCCGGGACGCCGTTTCGCCCGTTCGCCCTGGCTACGACCCCTTCGGCCTCGTCCCCCGGCTGCGGGAAGGCAACGCTCCACGGCCACACGCCACGCGCCACTTGCCATTCGTCCTTCCCAAAGCGAATGAAGACGCCGTGATAACGCATTTGCTGCGGACCGTTGGCCGTAGAAGTCTTGCCGTCGTTGCCGGTCTCGGCGATTTTGCTGAATTCGTGGTGCGCGCTTTCACCGCGGTCGGCCATGCGCGTCAGCTCCGGAAAGGTGTCGCCCGGGCCATCCATCAGCAAGGTGTCCGTTGTCTGCTAGTGATTACCGTGGTTTCGCTGTTTTCAGGACTGGTTTTGGGGCTGCAGGGATACTACGTGCTGGCTCGATTCGGGTCGGCCGGTTTGCTCGGCACCTTTGTTTCACTCACTCTGACCCGGGAATTGGCGCCAGTGCTTGCCACTCTCATGATCGTGGGTCAGGCGGGTTCTGCCATCGCGGCTGAGATCGGGATTTATCGGTACAGTGAACAGATCGATGCACTCACCACCATGGCAATTGATCCGCTCGGATATTTGATCACTCCAAGGCTCCTAGCAGCTCTCCTGGTTTTCCCCATTCTGACCACCGCTTTTGTTTTGATGGGCACTTTCGGAGGTTACCTCTCCGGGTGTTGGTTGTTGGGCCTCGATAGCGGTGTTTATTGGTCTAACGTACACAGCGCCGTGAGGTTTGCGGATGTGCGAGAATGTCTTCTTAAAGCGTTAGTGTTTGGTATCATCACGATCGCCATCTGTTGTCACAGCGGGTTTACCGCTCATCGCAGGATCGGTGTATCCGGTTCCCGAGCAGTCAGCATCTCGACCACCCGAGCCGTTGTGTTCTCCAGCATTGCCACCTTGGCTACGGACTACGTGATCACTTCGTTTCTGGTATGATCGCGGCTCTGCTTACGGTAACAGGATTGCGCAAACAATTTGGAGAACATGCCGTGCTTTGCGGGGTCGACCTGGTGGTGCCGCGCAGCAGCATCGTCTGTGTGCTCGGACGCAGCGGGGCCGGGAAATCCGTTTTGCTCAAATGTTTGGCCGGATTGTTGAAACCTGATGCCGGCGAAATCCGTTTCGAAGGTAAACCCGGGCCAGACTTCCGGAAACAGTGCGGTTATCTGTTCCAAGCCAATGCACTTTTCGATTCGTTGACTGCTTTCGAAAACGTTGCCCTTCCTTTGGAACAAACAACGCGTCAGCGGGTCGACGAAATCAAAGCAGCAGTAATGACTGCTCTCAAGAACCTCGGTTTGGAAAAGTTCGCTGATTATTTTCCAGCGCAACTCTCGGGTGGCATGCAGAAACGCTTGGCATTAGCCCGGGTCTTAGTTACTCGCCCTAGCGTGGTGCTCTTCGATGAACCGACCGCCGGCTTGGATCCCCTGGCCAGCAACGCAGTGTTTTCGATGATCAAAGAGTACCGGGAACAATTCGACTTTACCGCACTGGTGGTTACCCATGACGTTACCCAGGCGCTGGCTACAGCCGACCGTCTTGCCTTGCTAGAGAACGGCCGGATCCAGTTTCAGGGAACAGCGGCGGAGTTTCTGGCTTCAGACTATTCCGTGGTACGGAGCTTTGTAAACAGCAAATAGGCACCGCGAATGGATCCGCCTCCGCAGAGCCTGCGACGCGACAGGCGGCGAAGAAAACAAACCGCAGCCCCGAAATTCTCCGGGGTAAAATGAACGCAGATATACGCAGATTAGGACTAGCAACTCCTTTCATCTGTCAACCAAGGCCTCTTATCTTCATTTCACTTATCTGCGTAAATTTGCGTCTATCTGCGGTTAAATTCCGTCTTACCTTTGCGTTCCTGGCCGACGAAGCTAGGGGGAGAAGGGGGCGAAGTCTGCTTAGCGTCTTTGCATGAGACTTTATTCGCGTCTATTCGTGTCCATTCGCGGTTATGAAACAGTCTTCAGTTGAGCTTTCTGCCGGTGTTTTCGTGCTGCTGGGGCTGGCAGCGGTCGCCTGGTTTGCGATTCAGGCGGGCGCCCGCATTCCCTTGGCCGGCTCTACCTACTCCATCAATGCCAGATTCTCTAATGCCGGCGGCCTGAAACCGGGTAGCCAGGTTTTTCTGGCCGGAGTTCCCGTTGGTCGTGTCGATAACGTTAATCTCGATCCCCAATACGCTGCAATTGTCCGTTTAGAATTGAATAAAGAGGTGCAGCTTCCGGATGACACGATCGCGTCAATCAAGACCAGCGGATTGATTGGCGACAAATTCATTGCGCTTTCCCCAGGTTC
>JAFAIO010000144.1 GCA_019236675.1 Verrucomicrobiota bacterium | reverse complement strand
AAACGAGTCTGCGTCGATATCGCTGCCGATAACGGTGGGGCGGTTGACGAGCTAAGGCTCCGTTTGGACGTAGAGAAGGTCGGACAAGTCGGGCGGCTGAGTTTCCAAAAGGCTCTGCTCAGGGTCTGCGGATTCCTGGGGATCGATCCCAGAAAAGACGCAGAGCTCCGACAGGCGGATACGATTCTGATCTCGGACACGCTGAACTACGTGGACTTTCGCAGAGTGCTGTACCGGTCTGCGGTTTACCTTAAACCGAACGGTAGGATTATTGTTCTCAATCTACCGTATCGAGGAAACCACTCTTTATTTTCCGATCTAGGTCTGAAAGACAATCGTCAGCTATATTCATTTTTAGAGGAACACCGTTTTGAGATTGAACGGAAAATGTTTCCGAAACGGCCTCGCAACGAGACCGACGAGTCCCAGGAATTAATAGTATTGGTTGCAAGAAAGAGTCCCAAAGGCAGGACGCAGTAATGTTTCCACAGGAATGCCGCAGAGCAGCATGGCCGCAACCAAAGACAAAATTTCTCACGCAAGGACGCAAAGGCGCAAAGAATTAAGACAAAGACGGGCGTTAAACAGGAGGCACGGAGATCTCTGTTTCCTCCCTTAGTTCTTGTTTAGAATTCTGGCATGCGGTCCGTGTGATCTTGCTATTAAAAAATCCGCGGTTTTCCGGGAGGTTATTCGTAGTCGCCCAAGTAGCCCCGAAGAACCTCATGCCACTCTGGTCGGACGAGTCGTTCGAGCAAAGATCGATTGATGTATTCGCGCAGCGGGCTTCCTTCCTTAACCCCGAAGCCATACAGTTCTTCGTCTAAATGAATCGGTAGGACGACGAGTGTGTTCTCATATTCGGCGTGGATGAGATAGTAGAGGATGGGTGCATCGTTGATGACGGCATCGATTTTGCCGCTCTTAAGCGCCGGTAAAAGCTGTTCAGCGGGCATGCTCTTGAACTTGAGATGATTCATTTTGGCGTATTGCTCAGCGGTTGTGTCTGGCGCCGTTCCGATGCTCAAACTGCGGAGATCTTCCGGAGTCTGGATCGGTTTCGGGCCGCCCAATTTCTCGGCCGTCAGCAAGGAAGCCATCGTTGCCGTGAATATGGCGATCATTACTAAACTGACGAACATCCACCCTATCGCTATGATCCGCCCAAGCAAAGTCCGCGGATAAAGGTCACCATATCCAACACCCGTCATGGTAACAGCCGACCACCAAACGGCGGAGCCGATGCCCGCGAATCGTTTACCATTCCCTCCAAAGTGAGCCGCGTTCTTGCGTCGCTCAGAAACCCAAATCAGGAGTGACGCTGCCAGCAGAATACCCAGAATGGAAAGGACGATTTTTAGCACATGCCCAGAGAGCAATTCTTTTAGCAAGGGGAGAACTAAATTCGAATTAGGAGCAGCATCCTTTGTCCGCATCGCGACACGCAGCCCCGAGGTGAAGAAACGATGGGTAAAATCAATCTGCTCTTCGCGTTCCGCTGTTACCGTTATCGGGCCGATACAAACGTCGATCCAACCGGTCATCAAGGCGGTGAACCGGTCCGCAACCGGGATCTCCCTAAACTCAAAATCGACTTTGAGATCGGAGGCAATCTCTCGCCAAAGATCAACACTGATACCGGTCCATGATCCGTCCGCTCGCCGGATATTGAAAGGTTCAGCGGGATATACTCCAACCGTTAGCTTATGCCCAATCGGGGGTAGCTCCGCGGTCGGCACCGCTGATGCTGCCTGGACACAGAATAATAAAAGGCAATAAAATAGATGTATCAGAAGCGCGTTTTTCATAGACTGGCGGGACGGCTTCGTTAGCATTCTCTCTTAGTCGTCAACCGACCGTGAAATACTGATTACTTTACAGCCCATGCGGCTTTCCTCCCCGCGCTTCGCCTCACTCGGTCTCTCCTGGCTTCTGACTCCCGACTCCTATTCTTGAACTCCTTCATTGGTGCTGAAATGTGGAGCCGTTCCATTCAAATTGGGACAACACCTTTGCGGTCTTGGCATTCTTAACGGTTATTGTCCGGCCCTTTTTCGGAAGGATAAATTGCCGATCATCGCCGTCGCGGATCGGGAAGATTTCACGGGAAGCTTGGTGCATCCGGTTGTCTTTCCCGAGTTCGTAGAAAACGAGAAACATCGAATCCCTGGCTTCAAGCTCACCGGTCGACATGGCGAGCAGGGGACGCCCATCGCTGAATCGAAATAGCGCAACCTCGAACTCCGGCTGTGCTCCATCACCGGTACAGCTCATGTAGCCATTAGCAGTATCAATGGAGCCTGAGCCCGGCTGTTTAAGGAAGGTCAACCATGAGGACGGTGATGCGCCTTCGAAAGTATCCGGCGGCAAGAGGACAAAATAATCTACAATTGAAACATGCGTTTGGTCAGCTCCGAATAATCCCTGTGACCAAAAGCCGCAAAGAACAAGCACAAGGCTAAAGAGGCGGCGCATTGGGCACCGAGGCTAGCGGAAAGGAGAAAGGAGTTCAAGAAGAGGAGCTAGGAGCCGGGAGCTAGGAGCTAGGAGGTGCTGGGTCGCCGTGCCTAACTTTGGTCGGGCGTCCTTTCGAAAGTAATCAGTAATCAGTAATCAGTGCGTCAGTAATCGGTAGAGAATGCTATTCAAACTGCCTGGCACATAAGTCCTATTGGTCCCATAAGTCCCATCCGGCAGCAGCGCTGATAACGTTTCCCCCGCTTAGACGCTCATACACCGGCGCGTCACGTCTGCGTCAAAACTCATCAAAGGCGATTTGAGTCGGAGGAACGCCAAGCTCAGCCAGCATTTTCTTGACCCCTTTAATCATCATCGGCGGCCCGCAAAGATAATATTCGACTGAAGCGGGGTCGGGATGATCGCGAAGATAATGTTGTAAGACAACTTCGTGAATAACACCGGTTAACCCTGTCCAATTGTCTTCTGGAAGCGGGGTCGACAGTGCTAGATGGAACTTGAAGTTCGCGTGCGCGGCCTCGATTTGTCGAAAATAATCTTGGTAAAAGATTTCCTGTCCCGAACGGGCCCCATACCAAAAACTGACTTTGCGATGGGTATGCTCGGTTTCAAACAGATGCGAAATATGGGCACGTAAAGGCGCCATACCGGATCCCCGGCCGATGTAGACCATTTCTCGTAAAGTAGGTTTGATGTGGAAATCGCCGAACGGACCAATCGCCGTAAGGGTGTCGCCCGGCTTGAGATTGAAGACGTATGCTGACCCGACGCCCGGCGGACAATCTTGGCCTGGCGGTGGAGTGGCGATACGAACATTGAACCGTAATGTTCGTTCGGTCTGCCGGTTGCTCGCTAACGAGTAATTGTTGCGCCGGCCTGTCTCCGCGTTGCGAGCAACCAAGTCAAATACATGCTGACGCTCCCAAACCGCCGCATAGGGCTCCGGGATATCGAATTCACGAAACCGGATATTTTCGTAAGAGGGGATATCAAGCTGAATATAATCGCCGGGCGTAAATTCCACTGGCTCTGAGCTGTCGATAGGTTCAAGCACAAGCTCTTTAATAAAGGTAGCAACGCTGCGGTTGCTAACCACGCGCAGCTGCAGAGTTTTTTGTGCTCGCGCACCGGCGCCGCCGGGCCGAGTAACGTTTAAGAACAGGCGGCCATCGCGTTCTTGCACAGGATAGGTGGCGATACCGCGACAGATGGGGGCACGCGCAGGAGAACCGTCCTCCAGATTAAAGCGGCCGTTATGCTTTGGACATTCAATGATGTTCCCTTTTACCAGGCCGTCTGCCAAGTGGGTGTTGCCGTGAGTGCAGATACCGTCCATGGCGTAGAGTTTGCCATGTTCATCCCGGACAATGGCATAGGTCTTCTGCCGGTTCTCGAATCGGATCACTTCTGCCGGCGCCAGGTCAGCGGCAGGACCGACTTCTAACCAACCTGCAGGGTCCGGCCTCGCTTCCGATAGGTAAGCGCCTTCATTCAGCCGCGGTTTCGGTTCAGGCAAGACGCGCTTTACATGGTAAGCCGCGTCCTTGGCCTGACGAAGGAGCGCAGGAATGATCTCCCTGTAGGTTGCTAACAGGCCGGGGTAAGGCTTTGGCATGTCCTCTTTCACCGCCTCGTGCAGCCTGGGAACCGCATGATAAGGGACCAACGGGAACATGTGGTGTTCCACATGATAGTTCATATTCCAGTAGAGGAAACGGTGGATAAAGTTCATGTAAACCGTCCGGCAGTTAAGCCGGTGGTCGAGAACGTTCTCCGCCAGCCCGGCATGTTGGGTCAGCCCATAAACGACCATCAACCAGGTGCCGAAAAGGTTAGTGAACCCGACTAACAGAAGCGGAAGAATGCTTCTGGTATAGATCGCCAGAAAGATCGTGCTTGCGTAAATCGCAACGTAAATCCGGGCGCGGGTGTAGATCTTCGGAAATTCGCTCTCGGGGATAAACATCTTCTCGTCGGCCGCCGTCTTGCCGACACTGTGCAGGATGATCCGGCGAAAATAGACGGGATAGACTCCCAGGTTAAAGAAGCTGCCGATGACGCGTGGGATGTCAGCCGGTCGAGGTACGGCGATTTCCGGGTCACGGCCAACGATAATGGTGTCGCTATGATGCCGGGTATGGCTCCAACGCCACACGGTTGATTCGCGCATCACCATAAAAGAAGCGATCTCGTAGAGCAGATTGTTCATCCAATCCGTCTTAAACGCCGTGCCGTGTCCGCATTCATGCCAGCGCGAATCGGAGGTGGAAGCGTAAAGAACTGCGTAGATCAGATAAGGAAGAACGGCCCACCAAGATGGCCAAAGGCGACAGGTCAAGTAACCGAACCCGATAATCAATCCGAACCAGATAACGGTGTCTCGGATGCCGGGACCATCTCGCCGTTCCAAGAGCCGGCGCATTAAAGGGCGCGGAACCGGGGATTGATACCAGTCGGCCTCAGCCAGTCCCCGCTCGATGGCTTTAGTGGAATTCTCTCCCGTCAGACTGTAGTCCAACTTCGTCGGAGGCAGTAAAACCGCTGTGGCTTCGGAGCTCATAGGGTGTAGGCGTCGGAATTAATTCGGAATAGCCGCAAAAGAACGCAAAGAACGCAAAAGTAACCGCGAATGCACACGAATGGACGCTAAGGAACACGAGGAAAGGCGAACCGCAGACGAACACAGATCTACGCAGATTAGGCATGGCAAAATCGGTGAGCCAGCTCCGTGAAATCTATCTGCGTGCATCTGTGTTAATCTGCGGTTGGATTTGTTGTTTTCTTCGCGTCCATTCCCGGTCAAATGTTCTCACTGGTGTAGATGTTGAAGGGAACGACCACGGATTGTTTTCTGGCGGAAGGCGTCTTTTTTAGGTCAGCAAGCATCTTCAAAGTGGAACGAGCCAACCCCGGTACATCGTGCGCCAACACCAGGTCGATGGTGCCCGCGCTGAGACCGGCTCGAGTAACCGGTGTTAACTCGTGACACACGTAAGCGAGTTTTCGTGAGGGTTTGATTTCCTCGATTGCCCGAAGAACGCCGCCGGCCCCGCCGCCAACATTATAGATTCCAACCAAGTCGCCGGTTGTCTGTAGAAGTTCGAGTGTCTGGTTATAAGCGATCTCCGGATCATCCAAGCAGACCGCCGGTTCGAGCACTGTGAATTCGATTCCTTTTTCGCGGAAATAACTGCGAAAGCCGATCTCACGTTCTTCTTGGCCGATATAGCCGTGGCTACCGATTAACACGCCAAGCCTGCCGGGTCGATCAGCGCAACGAGCGATCGCCCACGCAGCAGTCCGGCCGGCCATTCGGTTATTGATCCCCGCATAGCCTGCCAGCCTTGGCGATGAGAGGTCAGAGAGCAGGGCTACCACTGGGATCTGTCGTTCCGCAAGAAAGTCGATCGCATCGGAGACCGGGTTGCTTTCCGTCGCCACCACGGCCACTGCGTGTACCTGTTCTCCCAACGTGCGCAATGTGTCCGCCACCTTGGCCGGCTCTAAATAGTCGTCCATATGCTCGATGGCTACCTGGACGCCTGGCAGCGGGTCCCGTTGACCGGCTTGCTCCAGCTCTTGAGCGAGGTGCTGATAAAAAGAAGAGGCTCTTCTCTGGAGCAGAAAGACGCACTTTATTGCCTCGGGAGCCTCCTCCGTCCGGACCCTGATTGGCACGGTGAACTGATAGCCAAGCGCTTGGGCAGCCGATTGCACCCGCAACGCGGTCCCGCGACGCACGGTTGTGCGCCCGTTGATTACGCGATCGACGGTGGCCACGCTCAGGCGGGCTTTCTCGGCGATCTGGCGCACCGTCACCCGGCGCTTCACCAATGCTGGAGGATTTCCGGAAAATTCGTCAAACATACGATCTTAACCGCAGATGTACGCAGATAACCGCAGATGAAATTGATGTCAAATGGTCAGATAAAATGATGTAATTGATAGAATATGCTCAGAATAGGAAGCGCATTGGTTTGATCGATAAGGTTCAGTCGTCCCGGAAGAGGTATGGGTCTTTGCCGCGCAGCGGTGACATATTTGTAGCCTAGGGCGAACTTGCGAGCCCTGGGTATGCGTTAAAAGCGGGGTTTAGCGCTGTAGGCGCGACAGAAATTTGCGGCGTGGCAGGTAACGGTGCCCCTGATTCGCAGTCGTTTTGTTCGGCGCTCGTCCTTCCTGGGCGCCTTCAGCGCTGAACGTTTTTTACAATTTAGCGAGGGCTCGCAGACTCGCCCTGGGCTACAAATATGTCGCCGCTACGCGGCTAGTCGCTCCGCTACAAAGGGCGAGCCATGGGACCAGCGAAGTCCGCTGTCGAGTTTTATCAAACTGATGGAAGTACATCAGAGATCTGATGGTTCGCCTTGCAGGCGCTTAACCGGCCCTAACCGTTTGTCTCGCCTACTTCCCTTTACGAGCCGCTCTTTTCTTGCCCGCGCGCTGGGCGCTCTCGATTTGCACCTTATGGGCATTGATGATGGCATCAATTAATCCGGGGAAACGGGTTTCGATTTCCTGGCATCGAGAAGTGTTATGCATCTCGACACCGCGCCGTTCTGCCCGGATCAAGCCGGCTTCGCGCAAAGCTTTGAAGTGATGAGAGAGGGTGGATTTTGGGATCTTCTTTTCAGTGATGTTGAGGAAATTGGAGCAGTTATAGGCACAGCTCGAAGTCGCAAGATCGGCGAAAATCGCAACCCGCACCGGATCGGAAAGGGCATGCAGGATCCCTTCGACGGTAACGTCTTCGATGGGGGGATGAAACAGAGGTCTCATACCGAGGGAACATAGAACGAGTTGACAGCTTGTTCAATAGTTCATACTATTGGAACCAGAGTTCAAAGATTCCGAACTAAGGAACTAAAACAAGTTCGTTCAAACCTTCTAAAACAAAAACCTATGAGTAAGTTAACAGGCAAAGTCGCAGTTGTTACCGGTGCTTCCAAAGGCATCGGCGCTGGTATCGCTAAAGCCTTGGCTGCAGAAGGCGCTTCTGTCGTCGTCAACTACGCCTCCAGCAAGGCAGGCGCGGATGAAGTCGTCGCCGCCATCAAAAAAAACGGCGGTACCGCCGTCGCGGTACAAGGCGACGTATCTAAAGCGGCGGAGGCGCAAGGCATCATCCACGCGGCCGTCAAAAACTACGGACGCCTCGATATCCTGGTTAACAATTCCGGAGTTTACGAATTCCAGCCGATCGAAGCAATCACCGAGGAACACTTCCATCGGATCTTCAACACCAACGTCCTGGGAGTGCTTCTGACGACTCAAGCCGCCATCAAGCATCTGGGCGAGGGAGGTAGCATCATCAATATTGGTTCCGCTGCCAGTCGAGTGACCCCGCCAACCTCGGCCGTCTACACCGGCACAAAAGGCGCCCTGGATGCCATCACCGGAGTGTTAGCCCGCGAGCTCGGTCCTAAGAAAATCCGGGTCAATAGCATCAATCCCGGAATGGTTGAGACTGAGGGCACCCATGCCGGCGGCTTTATTGGTACCGACTTTGAGAAAGCGTTGGTTGCGCAAACGCCCTTGGGCAGAATCGGACAGGCCTGGGACATTGCACCCATCGCGGTCTTTTTGGCCTCTGACGATGCTCAGTGGCTGACAGGCGAGCAAATTATTGCGTCCGGCGGTCTGCGCTGAGCCGGGCTGAGGAGTTCAGGGAAAAGGAGTCAGGAGCCAGAATCCAGGAGCTAGGAAGGCTTATTTCGGCGCCACGCTGTCGTGGTGGAAACTAGGCCGTGCCTAAGACAGGGTGGCGCATCGTTTTCCTCCTTCCTTGCGAGCAGCATCGGCTGCCGTCTGGAAGGCTTCTACTGCGGCGGCGATGGCCCGGCGGCGTGTGCTTTCTTCGCGCCAAAGCGCATACACATGGCGCACTAGTGCCGGGCGTACGCCGATGATTTTGACGTGTTGCGGCAAAGGATCACGGCCTAGACGAGGGATAACGCAGATACCGAGACCGGCGGCGACCAACGCAAGTTGGGTGGCATGCTCGGCGGCCATGTGACTAACCAGCAGTTCGTGGCCGCGCGAACGAAGGGTATGCACGAGCCAATCATGGCAGATTGATCCGTCGTGCCAACTAACCCATTTTTCCTGCGCGAGATCATCTAGGTCAACGACCTTTCGAGAAGCAAGCCGATGGTTAGCCGGCACTGCGATATCCGCTATATCATCCAGCAGCGGTTGACGCGACAAACCTTCAACCAGAGGCAAGGGCGCGTTTTCCCAATCGGTAGCCACCACGAGATCGACCTGTCCTCGGATCAGCCAGGAAAGAGCGGTTTGCGGCTCTCGCTCTTTTAGAATTATACCGAGCTTCGGATGGGCTGTTGTTAGCAGACGCAGGGCTTTTGGCGCCAGCCCTCGCATGCCCGTGGAGAACACTGCTACGGTAATCTCGCCAATGACGGCATCTCTTTGAGCATCGAACTCTGCTTCTGCACGTTCCATCAGCGCTAACACCCTTTCCGTGTGCGCGACTAGAAGTGCAGCCGAGTCAGTCAGCTTTACGCCACGACCGTTTCTTTCCAGCAACGGCTCTCCTAATTCCTCTTCTAGTTTAGCAATCTGCTGAGAAACCGCAGAGTTAGTCACATGGAGAACAGATGCGGCTGCGTTGACCGAACCGTGAACGGCGACTGCATGCAAGGTACGGAGACGATCGAAACTCAACATGTAGCTACTCTAAAGTTATAGGTGAAGAATTAGTCATTTGTACTAAACAAACTCGTACATCAGGATGGAGACAAAACAAATATGTCTAAGGCAGATAATAAAGTCCTGATCAAGCACGCGACGGCTGAGTTGGAGCCTGGCTTACGAATTCATTATGTCACCGCGGGCCGAGCCGAACGTACGATTGTGCTTCTCCACGGATTTCCGCAGACCTGGTGGGAGTGGCGCCATGTGATTCCATTGTTGGTGGAGCCGGGTTACCAGGTGGTCGCTCCGGATTATCGCGGGGCCGGGAATTCGTCGCGGCCATTGGATGGCTACGACAAAAGGACGATGGCAAAAGATATCCGTGCGCTTTTAAGGGAACATCTGCGGCTGGAAGGTCCGGTGGTCATGGTGGGACATGATCTGGGTTTGATGGTCGCCTATGCGTACACTCAAACCTACCGGGATGAGGTCTCTCATCTGGTGGTCATGGATGCGCCGTTGCCGGGAACAGCCGTATTTGACCGGCTGCGTTCTGATCCGCGGATTTGGCATTTTGCCTTCCATGGCGCCCGCGATATCCCGGAGATGTTAGTAGCGGGTCGTGAGCGGGAGTATATCCAGGCTTTCATTAACGCGCGCACCTTCGATCCGTCGGCGGTGACGGCCGAGGGCATCGACGTGTATGTTTCGGCTTATAGTTTGCCGGGAGCGATGAGAGCCGGGTTCGAGGTTTATCGAGCGTTCGATCGTGACATTGCCGATAATCGCGAAGCACTGAAGCAAAATGGAAAACTCACTGTGCCGGTGTTGGCAGTCTACGGATCAATCAGCAACACCGGACGCGGCGTAGAGGAGATGATGCGCGAGGTGGCTAATGACGTTACCGGTGTGCGCATTCCGGATACGGCTCACTGGATCGCCGAAGAAAATCCGGCGTTTTTTGCAGCCGTGTTAGTGGAATTTCTGAGGAAATCTACAAAACAAGAGACTGTCGGGAGTGGAGCTGCTAATTGAGGGATGATCAAGCCGACCGCCCGCTTCCAGCAATCTCCCTTCAGAGGAATTATTCTTATTCCGGGGTAGGCCTCCCAGCGGCAGGCGTGTTCGGGTAGAACAGAAATCGCGGCGACTTCCTGCACGCAGGATACGATGGCGTCGATCGAGTCAAATTCCGCCAAGATCTTCGGCTGAGAATCTCTGCCGTCCAATCCGGTATCGATTATTTCTCTGGTGCAAAAACCGCTACGCAATAGGACGAGTGGAAAACTTGTTACCTCTTGCAGACTCATGGACCGGAATTTTTTTGTCGGCAGCTTTGCGCTAGCGATCACCACCAGATTCTCTACAAACAGTTCGAGAGTCTTTAGCGATTGCCGCTTACGTTCCAAAAAGCCGATGCCTAGGTCTAATTTCTCGTCAAGAAGTCTGCTCTCGAGCTCGCTTATGTCGATGCTCTCGACCGAAAATTTGACCGCCGGATACTTTTGGAGAAACCGTCCGATCATCATCGGCAGCCAAAAAATATTGACCGAATTCACAAAGCCAAGTCGGATCTCGCCAGCGATCTGACCGGATGATTCGGCTATCAATTGAGCACCGGCGCTGATTTCGCGAAGCACTCGCTGAGCGGTTTTTTCGAAGACCTTACCGGCCGGCGTAAGACGGATCCCTTTGACCGATCGTTCGAAGAGCTTATTTCCTAACCGTTCCTCTAACTGAAAAATCGAATGAGAAAGCGCCGGTTGAGACACATTCAGTTGCCTGGCGGCTCGAGTAAAACTCAGGGCTTCAGAGGTGGCCACAAAATAGCGGATATGCCGGAGTTCTAGGTCGCTTGCTTCCATAAACCATGTCTATCACCGAGTTCAATTCTTTCGATTAGAATTTATGATTAGTTTCGACGAATTCGTTTCTAACTATGAACGAATTCGCTATTACGACCAGTGATGGTTGCCGTCTGGCCTACCGATTTGATGGACGGGCAGACAATCCCGTTCTTCTCCTGTCGAATTCTATCGGCACCGATCTTACGATGTGGGATCCGCAAATTGAGGCATTGGGTAAACACTTCCGCGTGCTGCGGTATGATAGCCGAGGACACGGTAGTTCGGACGTGCCCGCTGCCCCCTACTCAGTGGACCGGCTGGGGCGTGATGTGATTGAGCTACTCGATGCGCTGAGACTGAGTCGGGTCCACTTCCTCGGCCTATCGTTGGGGGGTATGGTCGGCCAATGGCTGGGGATGCATGCTCCGGAAAGGATCGACCGGTTGATCTTAGCCAATACGTCGGCATACCTTGGACCAGCGGATCAATGGGAAGAACGTATCGCATCCGCCCTGAGAGCGGATCGCCAGGCAACCGCAGACATGTTTCTGCGGAATTGGTTTCCGTCTCAGCTTCTTGAAGCGGGTGGGCCGATGATCGCGAAGATTCGCGCGGTGCTACTGGCTACCGATCCCCAAGGTTTTGCGGGTTCATACGCGGCAGTCCGGGATATGGACATGCGCCGAACCATCGCGCTGATCTCTGCTCCTACGCTCGTGATTGCCGGCCAGCACGATACGGTGACTCTTCCCAGCCACAGCGAATTGATTGCGGCGACTGTGCCGGGGGCAAAGCTCGTTGTTTTGTCGGTCGTACATTTGTCCAACTTGGAAGCGCCCGATGCTTTTATGAATGCGGTGCTGGGATTCTTGCTCTTAGGGGAATCCAAAACGCAACCGCGAATGGACACGAATGAACGCGAATAAGAGAGAATCATTCGTTTAAATTCGCGTCCATTCGTGGTTTTGTAATCTGGCGGGTCCAGGGAGAGCCACACCTCGCTCAACCGGTCCGGAGCAAAACACATCGTATTTGGAGAGCTTACGCTTATGAGCAAACTTGCAACGGTACTACTGTGGCTAACTTTAAATACTGCCGGCCTCGCGGCGGAGCAATACACTCTGGATGCCGCTCATTCGCAGGTGAGCTTTCGAGTCCGGCAATATGTTTCAGTAGTAACTGGAAAATTCACGGACTTTTCCGGAACGGTCACTTTTAATTCGGCGCAGTGGGAGCAATCGCACGTTGAAGCGACGATTTCTGTTAAGAGTATCGACACAGGGATTGCGGCTCGGGATCATCACTTGTTGGCGCCGGATTTTTTCGACGCGGAGAAATATCCAACCATCGCTTTCAGGAGTACATCTGTGCATTTGACGGGGGAACGAGTTGCTAATGTCCATGGCGACCTAACTATGCATGGCAAGACAATGCCAGTGGTGATTCGGGTCGAACTGCAGTCTCCGGCCAAGAGTGGTACTGACACTCTGGTCTGGACGGTTAGCACTCATTTGCACCGAAGCGCATTCGATCTGAGATGGAATCCCGTGATCGAGGCAACCAGCGGCATCAGCGACGACATCGATATTCAGATGCGCATAGTTACGCCAGTGCGTGGGCCTGAAAGGTCTAACTAGTGGCGTACCGGAAATGCCTCGTTTGCTTTTTCGTCGCTTTCGATGTGATTGGCTTCGGATTGGCGGGACTCTTCCTTGGTTAGCTTTGCTACCCTCTATATAGAATCGGTGTATTCACTTTGTCGCGATGGCAGTTCGATTAGCGATCGGAATTGGTTTGAGCTCGGATAGAAGCTTCTGAAAACGGGGCTCATTTCGCAACGAATCCCAGTCCGGTAGTTTGGCGAAATCACCATACACTAGCGCTCGGGGGATCTGTTTTAACGTCTCGAGCTGTTGGATTGCCAATTCGTTTTGACCCGCCCATACGTAGACTTGCGCCAATTCCGTTGCTAAAACCGGTCCGTCAATCGCATCTTTCGAGATCGGCATCATGGCAACAGCTTTGCCTCCCTCGTTCAGAGCGTCCGCCGTCCTCCCCAGCGCCGCATCCGTGAGCGCCAACATCATCAGGGGGTTTGGGTCATCCGGCCACTTCTGTAGATAGGCGACCTGGACCGGGCGCGCATTCTCGAATGCAGTCTTCGCTGCGGCGGTGTCGCCTCCGACCTTTTTGATCCAACCGAGCAAGAAATCTCGGCAGACAAATCTTCGATCGCCAAGATCAAACTCCTGCTTGGGATCCGTAGCCAGGGTCTGGTCGGCTTTGTCAAAATTCCGGTCCGCCATTGCGGCAGTGATCTTTAATAACGTCGCTCGTCCCATCCCCCGAAGCGGACCGTTAGGTTCATCGAGCAAGGCATGAAATCCTGAGGTATCCCCTTTTTCTTGCCAGGTTAGCACAGCCTTTTTGTAGTCGGTCGACTGGTTACTGGCTCCCGCTCCAGCGATTTCAACAAACCCACGATGAACCTCTTCGTACTGTCGATGGAAATCGTAGATACCTGAGATATCGATAGTCCAACGCACATTTTTAGGGTCGAGTGTTCCTGCTCTTTGGTAGTCTTGCAAAGCGTCGAGCCACTGGCCTTGCCGTGAGGCAACCGTGGCTAATAGGCCAAACAGGTGAGCAGAATTTGGTAAGGTGCGACGAGCGATCTCGAGTTCGCGGCGGATTGCTGGATAATCGCGGGTGGTAACCAGTAGATGGTTACCAGCCTCGAGATGAACTTCGCCGAGATCCGGCCGTAAGGTTAACGCTTGATGCAGGGCCGCTTCGGCGGAACTGCGCCGGCTTTCGGTATGGTCTGCATTACTCCAATAAAGACCGTCATGAGCTCGTGCCAGCAGAGCCCAGGCAAGGGCAAAGCCAGGATCCCGGTTGACCGCCTCCTCAAGCAGCCGCGCTGCGCTAGAGAACGATTCAGTGCTCTGAGTCTGCTCATCATAATTGGCCAGCAACTCTTTGGCATGAAGATAGAGCTCGTAGGCGCTAAAATCCCGCGTTGGTATCTCGCCAAGAGAGCTTTTTTCGGCTGTCGAAAGCTTAGCCCTCAGTTCCTGCGAGACCGCTTCGGCGAGTTCAGTTTGAATCGTGAAAATATCCGTTAATTGGCCGTCGTATTGTTCCGCCCAAAGCTCTCGCCCGGTCTGAGCCTCTTCCAGCCGGGCCGTAACGCGTATCCGGTTATTTTCTCGCTGGATGCTACCATCTAAAAGATAACGCACGTGGAGCGCTTCACCGATTTCTCGGGGAGGCGGCCGGTTAGCCAGGTTCCGATAAGCTTGGACACTCCGGCGGCTGATCACCTGCAGATCGGCGACCTTCGCCACGTTAGTAAGAATATCGTCCTGAACCCCGTCAACGAAGTAGGAGTCGTCCTTTATTGGACTCAGGTTGTCGAAAGGGAGAATGGCGATTGATTTCGCGGCCCTATCTTTTGTAAGGATACCGCTTTGACAAAGGAACACTATCGCTACCCCGAGCAGAACTGCAGCAATCGCTAAGAGCACGTTTTTTCCGATCCGCTTTTGACTTCCTTCGATTGCGAGCTGGCATTTGGTGATGGCTTCAACGAGGGCCGGCCCATTCTGGGGCCGATCCTTCGGATCGGGGCTTAAGAGCGCTGCTGCCAATTTCCGGACCGGCAAAGGAATCACCTTTGGTAGAGACGAGCTCCAGCTCGTCCCTACCAAGGGTGTCCCTTTAACCAATTGAGCAATTTCATCGGCTTTGAATGGTTGCTTGCCGGTTAGCAAATAGAATAAGGTGCCGCCTAAAGAAAAATAATCGGACCGTTGATCGATCTCCGCACCGGAGAATTGTTCGGGACTGGCGAATGCCGGCGTCCCTATAAATCCATTGTAGGTAATCCGATCCTTTGGTTCCTGATGCCCGACCATTTTGGCGAGTCCAAAATCGATGACTTTGACATGGATCTCTGGGCCATGGAGCAGCATCAGATTGGCCGGTTTTAAATCTCGATGCACCAACGCGTGCTTTTCCGCTGCTTCCAATGCCTTGGCTACCTGAGCGATCACTTCCAACGCGTCCCGGGTGGATAATGGACCGGTTCGTTCCACTCGTTGGGCCAACGTCTCACCTTCCACTAACTCCATCGCATAGAAGCAGGGGCCGTATGGCCGGACACCATAGTAAAAGACGCTAGCGACATTCGGATGCCGCAGTTTAGCGGCAGCGCGCGCTTCCCGCAGAAATCGTTCCCGATTGGACTCCACGCCGGCTGCCTTGAAATCGATAACTTTGAGCGCCACCGGGAATTCCAAAGTGGTATCGATGGCTTGATAGGTGATCCCCATTGATCCTCGGCCTAGTTCGACAAAAGAACCGTCTGGATGCGTTAAGATTTGGTAGGGCTCGAATTGCTTCTCCGTGTTTTCCTCATTGAGATCTGCGAAGTCGAAAAGCGGCATTAACAGGCAATCGAGGCAATAACCATAAAAGGAAGCGTTGGGACTAATGCTCTTTTGACAGCCCCTACAAATCCTTTCTCGCACCAAAAGGTCCACTTCCTGCCCTTTCACGGTTCCAGGGTTAGCGGAAAATGTTGGAGTGGCAATGTAAATGTGAGAGGTGAGGCGTGATTGGAGGATTGTGCGCTGCCTAATCCAGAACGGAGGGGCGTTGCATTCCGCTTGATAGCTCGCAACCGTATCGACGCCGGAAACCCGTTACAGATAACAGATTCGAATAGACGCGACGCCCCGGGGAACGTTGGTGGGGCGAGGCTGCTGAACGTCCTTACATTTGGAACGAAGCTCCTGGTGCCTTTTGCCGAATGATGTCGATACGCCTAAAGGCGCGCCGATTTGTCAGACGTAGCCTTCCTAGCCCGCCATCTAGCTCCAACCATCGGCGGCGAAGTCGGAGCCGTGGCCAAGCGCTGGATCACGGCTCGGCGTGGTTTCCGGCCTAACAGCACCGTCCGAACAGGATCGACGACCGCTCCGGTTCAGGCATAGGGCCGTCCGGGAGCATCTCCCACCATGGTCCCCGGGGCGTCGCGTCTGTTCAAGCCGGTTACCTGTAGACGATTGCAGGCGTCGACACGCGTGCGAGCAGCGGACGCGGAATGCAACGCCCCTCCGATCTGGGTGGTGGTGCGATCTCACCTCTCACCAATCACTTCTGACGCCTCGCCAGCGAGGCGCGAAAAGCGCGGATTTCGTCGTCGAAGTCGGTGGAACTCATCACGGTGCGAGCGACCTCCTCGCGCAAAAGTTCACGATAACGCCCCCGTAACCGATAAATAGCCGCTTTGACTGCACTGAGGGTGAGACCCGTGCGTTGAGCCACCTCAACGTACGAGCTTTCTTCATCTTCTAGGAGAAAACCGCAGATTTGCTCAAACAGCTTTTTTTTACCGCTGTGCTCCATCTCAGCTTCCAAACGGTTAAGCGCACCTTCAATTAGCGCGGCGACCCAGCGGGCGTCGAAGATCTGTTCGGCGGTCTGACCCGGGTCAGCGAGCTGGTAGCCGGCTTCAGCGGTTTCGTCATCCAGAAAGATAATTTTGGCTTGGCCGCCGCGTTTCTCTGTACGGGCTCGCTCGGCAGCGTGTTGCAGGAAGAACTGGAGCGACCCCAGCAGAAATTTCCTGAATTTTCCTCGATGCGGATCGGCTCGGCTTAACGCCTTTTTTTCTACGAGATGAATAAAGAAATCGTGGGTAAGATCTTGAGCGTCCTGCCGACTGTATCCGTGGCGTCGGATAAACGCGTACACGGGGCTGGAATAGCTCCGGTACAGGCCCTCGAGAGCGGTCCGCCGTTGTTCGTCGTCGTTGGCCGCAGAGACCAAGCTCCATTGGGTGGTCTCGAATGCGAGATGCCCACCCGCGCTTGAACTTAGCCAACCAGTCATGCCGCCCGGAACATACGTGAGAAGTGAGAGGGGGCGAGAGGTGAAAAGTGAAAGGTGAACCGTTAAGCGCTGCCTCGCTTGCGAGGCCGATACGGTCGGAGCGTTGGCTCGCTTCTGCCCATAGTTGGATGAGGCGTCGCGTCCCTCCGAACGCAATGCCTAAAAACCTTGCAGGCGTCTACAACGGTTAAAGCTGTCACACCGAATTCAGCGCATCGGTTTGGGTGGCCACCCCTTCGGTCTCGCAAGCGAGCAGCGCTCCACGGGATGTCGCAGGCTTCTCACTTTTTACCGGTTTTTTTGCGGTTTCCGAAAAAAATTGCACAACTTTCAAATTTTTTTCCGGGAATAGGACTCTATGGAGCGCGGCGTTTCCCTTCGACGGCTGGCGCACCAGAAGCTGAAGAAGAAAAACACATTATGCAAAGTCTACTTAAAACGAGGGCCCGCAGGCCAAACAAGTCGGGTTGGGCGCTTCTCGATTTGATCAAGGCAATCGATTGGAATCGAGGTACGGCTAACCGGCGCTTACTCCGGATCGCAACGACATTGGGTTACGCATTGGCTCTGCTAGCTCCAAGTGCGTTGCTTGCGGCGCCTACCACTATCGAGGTTTCTCCCTTGATTACCAAATCTGCTTATCTAGCGGCTGCGGATGCGAATCAAGAGATTGGGGTGACCCTGTGCTTGCCATTGTCGGATCCGCAAGGTGCAGCAGAGTTTGCCCGCCGAGTTTCGACTCCTAGGGACGTGCTGTTTCATCGATACATCACGCCACAAGAATTCGCGACCAGGTACGGCGCGAATGCAGCTGATTATGCGGCACTGAAAGCATGGGCGGTAGCCAACGGGCTGAGAGTGACACAGGAGTCAGTGGCGCGGACGATATTGGCGGTGCGCGGCACGGTGGCACAGTTTCAGAACGTGTTTAACACTCAGATCAGCCGGTATCGAGCTCAGGATGGTGCGGAGTTCTATTCCGCCAGTGTGAAACCGACGGTGCCGAGCGCGATTGCTTCGAAAGTGAGCGGCGTTCTCGGGCTCACGGGCAGCAGACAATACGTTCCTATGGTGATCGCAGGCAAGCAACTCGGCGAATCGCCGGAGTTAAATGTGGTCAAGGCGGACAGCTCTCACGGAACTGGTCCTGGTGGAGCCTATGATGCGGCGAATTTGCGAACCGCGTATTCGATTCCCGGCTTCGGCAGTCTACAAAAGGAGACCGTCGTCGCTGTCTTCGAGCAGGGTGGAGTTTATGTCTCGGACGTGGAGAAATATTTCAAAGCGAACAATTTGGGGGCGCGGAAAGTCACCCAGATTGGCGTTAACGGTTCGCCCACAACGGTCGTTACGAACGTGCCACAGATTGAACTCGAGGCGGCGCTCGATATCGATATGATCGCCGGAATCAATCCGAGTGTGTCGCAAATACTGTCGTATGAGGACTCGATTGACCCGTTCCAGACTGCTTTGGTCGATGCCATGATGCAGGTCGCCGATGATAACAAAGCATCGGTCCTGAGTATTTCCTATGGACAAGACGAGGGTTTGCAAGGCACCGCGGCGATGGAAGCCGAAAATACTGCTTTGGCCCAGCTCACCGGCGAAGGAATCACGGTACTGGCAAGCGCGGGTGACAAAGGGGCTTATGGCGACGGATCTGCGTACCCCTACAATGTTTCAGATCCCTCATCCCAACCGTTCGTGACGGCGGTTGGTGGCACCACGCTGTTTACAGACGGGAACTCTAACTATTCGGGTGAACTAGTGTGGAACGAATTGGCTTCCAATGCCGGTGCGACCGGCGGTGGTATTAGCTCGTATTGGCCGCTTCCGTTCTATCAACAGTACGAACCCGTTTCGGGATACATGACCAGCAACGGCGGATCGTCCACGTTTCGGAATGTCCCGGACGTCGCGGCGGTCGGCGATCTGTTCACCGGGGTTGCGGTCTACGCTAAACCCTACGGTGGTTGGGTGACGGTGGGCGGAACGAGTGTGTCAGCTCCAATCTGGGCTGGCTACATCAGCATTTTGAATGCAGGTTTCCAATACCTTGGCTTCAAGAATGTGGGTTATCTTAACTCACTTCTGTATGCGGTCGGCGCTCCGTTCAACGGCGGCCAAGGATTCGCGGCGAACCAATTGTTTGATATTATCGAAGGCTCCAATGGGCTTCCACCGGGTTTATCGTTTGGGAATCCCGGCTTTAGCGCGGGCTATGGCTATGATAACTGTACCGGTAACGGTTCGTTGTGGGGAGCAAACTTCTTCCCGCAGCTACTGGTCACCGACATCAGCTCAACAACCGGGCCTGGCGGGATTACCAATTTGAATGTCACTGCCACGTCCACCTCGGCTGTCGCCACGTGGGAGGCGGTGAGCGGAGCCTCGGGTTACATTGTGCAGCTCGCAGATCTCAACGTCGGTTTCGTCTATCCTCCGACAAAGGCTTATCTGACAAAACAAACAAAGATTAAGCTGACTGGCCTGATCCCGGGCACCAATAGTTATTCGCTGATTGTTTGGGCAATTAGTCCGAATAGTTTCTCCGAGGGTGCTGACACTTTCTCGACAAAACCCTAGCTCTGCCGGTTTCAAAAGTGACACGGCTGTTGCGAAGCGGCCCGGTAAACTGGTAGTTTGCTGTGTACACGTCCATTGGGGACAACCGCGCGAAGACGACACGCGGTTGTCCCACTCTAACGGGGAAAGTTTTCTGTTCCCTTGGAGAGCTGGCGCCAGTTCCGAAACTTTCTCAGTCTCGTTTCTGGCGTTCGCACTCGTAAGTAGGGTAGTTTCTTAGCGGCGCTGAACGTTGTCTGCGGCGGTCGCCAACTGCATGGCCTGATCGAAGAAAGCGTCTTTTTGGCCGTCGAAAAGGCCGTCGGCCATGAAGGAGTTCACTGTAGCCACGGCGCCTCCGAGCTGGGTGGAAGTGGGGCGTATCACCGAGCAGGCAGGCAAGCCTGTCGCTTCAATGAAGGCGCAAGGCTCGGGCTGAATCTTGTTAGTTTGCGTGAGCTCCAGCTGCAAATGCAGCCGAGCTAACGTAGCGGGGTCATTTAGATCCGGAAAATTTAAATTAGTCTCAGGGTCGGTCACTCCTGCCAATGGTTGCGACACGGCGTTACCGGCTTTGTCGTGCCAGAGTGAGAAGTGATCAATCTCCACGCCGCCGATGCTCAACAAGATTCGCAGGACTTCCTCGCTGGAGGCTTTTAAGGCGAGGGTTGGATAAAGGCTGGTACCTCCTTGCTCAATGAACGCGAAGTGAAATCCAGCGGTGTTGGCGATGGCTTGAATGCGCAGGGCCGGAGAGCCTGCTGGGATCGGTGGTGTGGGCACGACGACGGTAGGAGGCGTATCGGTATCACTCAATGGGATCGCAGGTTGGTTCAAAATTTTAAACGGCCCGTTGAGGACGGCTCCTAAGTCCGGATTTTGTCCGCTCCGGTATCGGGTATACCAACCAAGGTCGACGTTTAAGCTTAGGAGATTTGTTAGGCGTTTACCGACTTTTGTTTTGTCAACACCCGTTGCCGTACTTCCTGGCAGCTTATGAAACTGTTTAAGATCAATCGCTTTTTCGCCGTGAGCCTGTAAATAGGCATTTAGGAAGGCAGCGTGACTTAATTCATCATCATTATTGTCGGTGATGTACTGCGGCATGTCTCCGTCGAGATTTTGCAACGCCGCTTTGTAAGGAGGATTTCCTACGTTAGGCGGACCGTCGTTGGGCGCGGTCGCTCCGCCGAGTTCATTGTATTGGGTCCAGAGGTCGCTCTCTACTAGTTCGACCCAGGCTGCGAACCGAAGCAGGTCAGCATCACCTTGGCTAAGTTTGTTGGATGAGTTTATTGCCTGCGCTTTAAGCAGAGCGCTGCCTGGTAGCAGGGTGGCGCCAACAATGCCGAGGCCCTTGATAAAAGAGCGTCGACGCACGGGGCTCGCCGCATTTGAATCTTTGATTTCAAGGTAGTTGGAGGCTGGTTTTATAGGCGTGGGGTTATGGCCGGATAAATTCTCTTCTTTCATATGTCAGTTAGTCTTTTGGATAACGCCGATGCTATTCCGACAGTTTGGAGGCCAGCCATCAGTGTGTCTCGGCGTACCTATGCTTACTGGATGAGGAGAAGATTTATTCCGACATCTGATCAGGAAAAAATTTTGCTATTTGTCGGGAATAATCCCGCCATTTTGGAGACTATACACGATAACGTTTGAAATCTGTGAGGGACGCGGCAAAGCAGGTTGTTAATCGTAGCCCCGCGCTATAAAGATGTCGCTCCTACGGAGCTGCTTGGGCTCTTTCGCTGGACGGCAATATAGACGTTGTTTCTACGGAACGTCTTTTTGCAGGTGAAATGTTCCCCTGGCGCTGGCCTCACCGCACTCGTCAAACCATCCCTTCGTTACCTTCTGTAAAAAATTCTTCTGTGGTGAAGGAGTGTCTATGCGTGGAGCGCGGTCACAATGGGCTCGCCGATGGAGTAGGTGAACTCCGCTTCGAATCCCTCCCGTTCCGGCGAACAGCACATTAGACCAACTTGAGTCGAACCGGCGTCAGGGAAATAGGCGAGCCGCAGCATGCGAAATGACACTCCATCGATGGAGTACTGTATCCGAATCGCGCTGCTAAGCTTGGTGAGCCGAAACCAGACCGCCCCGGCCGAGGGCGCCGGCAGCACGGACCAATCGGAAAAGTCGCGCGTCACCACCGCTGAGAAATGAGGGGAGCCGTCGGTGTACTCGACTCCCGCTTTAATCCAATTCGCCGCGTTCAATCTGATCATGACCCCGGCCTGATCGTATAAAGCCTCGTATTTCGCCTCGATTTTTGCCTCGATGGTAAAATCACCGGTCTTTTCTTCGTAATAGAAATGGCCGTTATCGCGGATGAAACCGTAGTGGGTGACTCGCCAGAAGTCGGTGTTTGGACCGGTAACGACGCGAAGCCGGTCATTTTCCGTTTGCCAAACCGGCGGTTCATTTAGCCAGTGCATGGAAGGAGGGGTTCAAGGAGTTCGCTTAATGGCGAAGATCTGTATAGAAAGGCAAGGCTCTTTTTTGCCGTAAGTGCTGCTGCGGGATCCGCGAGGTTCGGCTTGTAACGCATCCGACGGCTGGAAATTTTCGCTTCCGTAAAATTCTTTGGCCCCGAAAATCGTCGGGATTCGCATTTCCTTTTCTGGAACCGTGAACCTCGTCTGGCGGAGGGATGCGCACCTTGAGAGGCTGATGCACACCGGCGGGGCGACCTCAGGTTTGATCCACGAAAGTGAAAACCCCTTTTTCGCCGCAAACCCAAAATGCAAACTTTGACCCTTGAAGTGAGGCGCTGTGCCGCGCCGGCAGCCTTACTCGTTCTGATGCTGGCCGGGATTTCGTTTGGAATCCTGAGTGCTGACCCGGTCCCCAGGAATCTCGCTAACGGTTTATATGACGTCATCGTAGATAGCCAGTCGCCGGCTTCATCTCAGCACAGTCTGATCAGGAAACCGACACCAGGCCAAAGAGTTCTCAAGTTTGCGGTCAAGGATAAACAGGGCCGGATCATGGTGGATATTCACTTGGACGGGAGTAAATCGATCGGGACCATCCACAAGTTGGTGGCCGCCGAACCGGAGGCGGCAGTCGTCGCCGTCGATCGGTCCTTCCAGGCCGGCACAATCGAGGCTTATGTCACCCCTTCTGCAGCAGTCCGGCTGGCGACCCAGCCGGGAATTGCTTCTATATCTCTGGTATGGAAACCGCAGACCCAAATCGGTGCGGTGACGACCCAGGGATTCGTTCAACATCGAGTCGATCAGATTGCCGGCAAATATGACGGCACCGGGATCAAGATAGCTGCTCTCTCGGACAGTTACGACTCATTTGGAGCCAATGGTGTTTTGCCGGACGCAGCCGCAGATATCGCCACAGGCGATCTCCCGGGACCCGGTAATCCGTACGGCAATATAACTCCTGTCACCGTCTTGGAAGATTCTTTGTACAACGGTGACGCCGGAACTTTTACGGACGAAGGACGGGCGATGTTACAGATTGTCGAGGACCTGGCGCCCAATGCCCAACTTGGTTTTGCCACAGGAATCGTTGGTGAAGTGGATTTTGCTAACAATATCCGAGCGCTGAAGGATACTTTCGGAGCGGATGTAATCTGCGACGATATCATCTATTTCGATGAACCGATGTTTCAGGATGGTATCCTGGCGCAAGCGGTCGATTATGTAGCCTCTAAGGGAGTTTCCTACTTCTCCGCGGCAGGAAACGCACCAGCGATCCAAAGTTATGTTTCCACTTTTAGACCTGTGCCGTTTGATCCGGCCAACCCGCAAGCGGCGCTAAAGGGAACGAATATAAACCTGACCGGAGTGGATCCGAGTCTTTACGCGGGCGGTTTTCACAATTTCCGCACTGATGGCGGCCAAGACATCGCTCAGAAATGCGAAGTGAGCACCGACGCGATTGTTCTGCAGTGGAATGACCCGTATGCATTCGTTACCGACTCCCTAGGAAGGACCGTGTTGGATGTGACAGGGGACATAACCAATCCGACCTCCCGTCTGGTCTACTCCTTCACGGTCCCGGCTAACACTTTGGTTAGAATAGACGCCGGAGAAACCAACGTCCCACCGCCCATTCCCTTCGCCGTACAGCTAAGTCTGATAGATCCGGATGGGAACGAAATATTTAGCGCGATAGCGAACCCGTTTGAATTGTTTCCGACGGTTTTGCCGCTGCAACTAGGCGGTAAGTACACGATTGTTGTAACCGCGTTCCAAAACAATTTTGGCAATTTCTACGTCAAGGTTAATGAAGAGCTCGTCACTCCAGCGCCACAGATAACCAGTAACTTTAACATCCTATTTTTCGACCCGTATGGAACCTACCAGGGCGCAGTGTCCGGGGACGCGTTAGCAACGAAACAGCCAATTTTACTGGGATCAACGCCTGATATGGGGATAGGGCAATTGGTTATCGCCCGGTCAAATATACCAAAAGCGGCTCACCCTGCTGATCAAATACGATACCGATTTCTCTACAGTAGTTATTCGCTTAATTACAATTCGTACTTAACACCGACGACTTACGGCCATTGCGTGGCTCAAGGCGCCAACGGCATTGCGGCGTATAGCGCCTTCCGACCTTTCATTCCCGAGGCGTATTGTTCACCTGGTCCTGCTACAATCTATTTTGATGTTAACGGGCACAAACTAGCGAGTCCGCAGGTGAGACAAAGACCGAACTTCGCCGGCATGGACGGCGCATTCACCACTTTCTTCGGTGGCACGACCACTCAAGACGCTAGTGCCTTTCCTAACTTTTTCGGCACGAGCGCTGCCGCTCCTCACGCAGCGGCCATTGCCGGTCTGGTCATCCAAGCACACGGCGGCTCGGGTTCTGTAACCCCGGATCAGATGCGCGACGTTTTGCAGCGAAGCACGTTCCCGCATTCTCTAACTCCCTACTACGCCTCCGGTACGGCGGTTGCCGGTGGAAGCAAGGTCTTAGTTCAGGTGAAGTCGGACAATTCTTATTTTGCGCAATTCAATCCGGACCAATTTACAGTTCAATTGTCCGGTACGGGCGCAATCTCCAGTCTCACCATCAACCTCACAGGCGCTAATCCGACCGGCGGCAATATCTATAACCGTTACCCTGGCGAAATCTTCTTCCCGGAGCAGGCGAGTTATAGCAATAACTATCTTGGTTACCCGTTCACAGTTTCACCGGACTCAGTTGGTATCGGCGCTTCGGATGTAACGGCGTCGTTTTCGGGACAGGCGGGGCCTCCTTCGGTACCACATGAGTACTATCAACTGAACCTAAAGGTTGCCCGAGGTAAACTGGGCAACGGCGCTGTCCTGCAGTTTGGCGTGGCCCGGCATGAGCAGCATTCGTCGTACTACGCTTCCGCGACTGGAACTGGCGGCGGCGACAGCTCTGGCGGAGGCACGGCGAATCTAATGGGCGAAGGGGTTTCATTGCCGGGTGGCCAAATCATTGGACCGGGCGCGACATTTAGCGGGACACTAGAGGACGGAACCCAGTTCAGCGGCGTATTTACAGACGCAATTGGCGCCGGTTGGACGCCGCTCGATGGCTACGGCTTCATCAACGCGCAGGAAGCCGTGGGCTTACCGCTCAGCAAATAGGGAACGGCCATGTATCAAGCCCAAAACAAACCGCAGATGACACAAGTTCTGTATCGAAAGGTAAAAGCAATGTTTACAGTGACTGCTCGGCGACACGGTCTCACGTATTCATCAGTGTTAGTTCTTGCGCTGTTCTCCTATGCGAGTGCGCATGGCGATTCGATTCCCAATAACCTGGGCTGCGGCTTGTACGATGTGGTCAAAGACAGTCAGGTATCGCCTGCTTTCCAGCGGAGCCTAATTAGAACGCCGACTCAAGGACAGAGGATTTTAAAGCGAGCCCTGAAGGATACTCAGGGACGGATAATGGTAGATATTCATTTAGACGGGACAAAGACAATTGCTGAGGTTCGAGGAGCGGTGGCGTCTCAATCTGACGCTACGATTATTGCCGAAGATCGCGCTTTCCAAGCGGGTACGATCGAAGCGTACGTTACCCCAAACACCGCTGCGCAAATCGCCCAGATACCGGGGGTTACCTCTGTCTCCCTGGTTTGGAAGCCAGTGGCGAATATTGGGGCAGTAACGACTCAAGGCTTCGTTCAGCACCGAGTGAATGAAATAGCTGGTAAATACGATGGGACCGGTACAAAGGTAGGAGCGTTATCGGACAGTTTCGATGCCTATGGTTTATCCGGTTCACAACCGGACGCCACGGCGGATATTCAAACCGGCGACCTGCCGGGTCCTGGTAATCCATTTGGTAACACGACTCCGGTCGTCGTCATCGAAGATTACTCGCAGGGAGCCGATGAAGGCCGAGCCATGCTCCAAATCGTTGAAGACCTGACGCCAAAGGCTCAACTGGGATTCGCCACTGCGTTTAACGGGTACATCGATTTTGCAAACAACATCAGGGCACTTAAGGATGTGTTTGGAGCCGACGTAATTTGTGACGACGTCTACTACTATGCAGAACCGATGTTCCAAGACGGACCCATAGGCCAAGCCGTCGATTACGTCGCTTCAAAAGGAGTCGCCTATTTTTCTGCGGCAGGTAATGTTCCCGGGGTACAGGCCTATGACGCAGAGTTCAAGCTGGTGCGCTTCGATCCGGCAAATCCGCAGGCGGCGCTAAAGGGAACTAACATTAATCTAAACGGGGTCGACCCCAGCCTATACGCTGGCGGATTTCATAATTTTCGCACGGATGGAGGCCAGGATATCGCCCAACAATGTGCTCCGGGCGACGTGTTTGGAGCAAACGCAATCGATTTTCAATGGAACGATCCGTACGCCTACACCAAACAGTCGATTGGCAAACTCCTGCTAAACAAAACGGGAGAATTGACGTCAGCGTCCTCGAGCGTCACCTTTAACCTGGAGATGGCGTCCGCCAATACCTTAGTAAGGCTCGAGGCTGGGCCGACGGTATCGGGTGGGACTGACGTCGTAGTCGCGATACTCGATCCTCAGGGTACTGTCTTGGTGTCAGCTTACAGTAATCAAACGCCGACGGAAGTGGCCTTACCGGCGGCGGGCAAATATTCCGTGGTGGTGACTGCTGACACGCAGTTGGTCGGTGCGTTCTACGTCAAAATCAACCAGGTAAACGTTAGTCCAGCACCGGAGATCACAAGCAACTTCAACCTGCTTCTTTTTGACGTAAACGGAACGTTCTTGACCGCAATCTCCGAGGACGCTTTTGCCACCAAACAACCAATTCTGCTTCAAGCGTTCGAATATCCGTTTAATTTTCAGCTGGTCATTGCCCGCTCGACCATTCCGACGGTAGCCCACCCCGCAGACCGCATACGGTATCTGGCACTCGGGTTTGAGGTCCTTAATTATGGTTCCTACCTGAGTCCTGCCAGTTTCGGTCATAACTGTGCAGCCGGCGCAAATGGAGTCGCGGCCTACAGCGCTTTTCGTCCTTTTGCTCCGGAACCATACACGTCGCCTGGCCCGACCACGATCTACTTCGATACAGACAATAATCGGTTGAGCAAGCCAGAAGTCCGTATGCGACCAAACTTTGCCGGCATGGACGGCGCGTATACCACGTTTTTCGGTAGCACAACAACGCAGGACGCCAGCAGTTTCCCGAACTTCTTCGGTACCAGCGCGGCAACGCCCCATGCCGCGGCCATAGCTGCGCTGGTATTGCAGGCGCATGGTGGATCCGGATCTGTTACCCCGGAGCAAATGACCAGCGTGTTAGAACGGAGCACCTTTCCGCATTCCCTGACCCCTTACTATGCTTTCGGTCGGGCGGCAGCTGGCGGGAGGACGGTGACGATTCAAGCCGCAGCCGATTACTCGGATATTGGCGAGATCAATCCAAACCAATTCACCGTCCGAATGTCCGGACGCGGATCGATCTCTTCCCTATCAATCAATCTCCAGGGGGCCGACCCGACGGGAGGCAACATCTATCAAGGCTACCCAGGCGAGGTTTTCACGGCTCCGACAACGTTAGGAGGTTATCCCTTCACGATTTCCAGCACATCGCAGGGAATTAGCACTTCGGATGTAAAAGCCAGCTATGGTGAGCAGGCGCCTGCACCCTCAATTACCGGTGAATTCTATCAACTCAATCTCGCGTTTGCACCGGGCAAATTGAACCAGAAAGCGACTCTTCGCTTTGGTATAGGACACCTGGAACAACACTCTTCCTATTTTGCGTCGCAAACGGGAACCGGTGGCGGCGATAGTTCAGGAGGCGGCGCCGCTGATCTATTCGGGCAAGGAATCTTGATCCCGAGTGGCACGTTGGTTGGCCCCGGCGCGACATTTTTTGGCGTATTCGATGACGGCACCTCCTTTTCCGGCACTTTCACCAACCAAATCGGGTCGGGTTGGACTCCGCTAGATGGATACGGATTCATCAACGCACAAAAAGCGGTCGAAGCGCCGCTGAAATAGCAACAAGAGAATATGCGCAATTACCCCTTCAGCAGCTGGCGTGTGTCCGCCTGTTTTACAGCAATGACGTTTTATTGCTGCGTGTCCGGAGCTCTCTTAGTGAGCTCATCCAAACTCGCGTTGGCAGCCACGAACGACGCGAACGAGATAACGATTGATCTCCCAGCCGCTCTTTCCACGTCCAAACTGGTCTCGCACACGGAAACGGATAAGTTAATTAATATTATCCTCCTGCTGCCGCTTTCGGACGAAAACGGCGCAGATGAATTTGTCCAGCGAGTATCGACGCCAAACGATCCATTATATGGGAGGTACCTTACTCCCGAGGAATACGGTGCGAAGTTCGGGCCAAGCGTGACGAATTATTCAGCCGTGGAAAACTGGGCAAAAACTAACGGACTGTTGAGCCAGGAACGGAACATTGCGCGAACGACGTTAACAGTGCGAGGTTCAATCGGGCAGTTGGAAAAGCTTTTTGGTGTTGAAATTAATAACTATCAAGCAGCGGACGGCAGAATTTTTTATTCTCCGAGGGTAAAGCCGAGCGTTCCCAGTGAATTGCAAGGACGCATCACTGGGATCGTCGGTTTTTCCAATTACATCCAGTCTGCTCCATTGGTACAGGTGTATAAGCGGGGCCAGAACCAGGAGTTAGATCGGTTGTTACCGGGTGTTCGCAGCGATACTGCCGGGGGTAATGGACCTGGAGGCGCCTATGATGCAAAAGATTTGCGGATTGCTTATAACGTTCCCCTGGAGTTAAGCCAGAGCGGGATAGAGACGGTAGCGGTTTTTGAACAAGGTGGTTTCGATCCGACGGACGTGGCCAAATATGAGGCTCAGAACCATCTTCCGGCGGTTCCGGTCGAAGACCGTAACGTAAACGGATATGGCGGCGGCATTGACGATCCGGGGGTTGAGCTCGAGGCCGTTTTGGACATTGACATGATCATCGGTATCAATCCGAAGGTTAAAAAAGTGATCGTGTACGAGGACGGCCAAGATTCGTTCCCGGTGGCCTTGCTGGATTCGCTGGTGGCGATGGCCAATGACGACGCGGCCCAGGTCATTAGTATTTCGTACGGAGCAGATGAGGTAATGATGGGCAATACGCAGATGGCGGCTGAAGGTAAGGTGCTGAAGCAGCTCGCCGCCCAGGGACAAGCTGTTTTCGTGAGTGCCGGCGATCAGGGTGCGTACGGTCGCACCGGTTCAGGTCTCAATGTTTCCGATCCTGGTGCACAGCCTTATGTAACCTCTGTCGGCGGCACGAGCCTTTACACTGGACCGGACTCGGTTTACGAGCTCGAAGACGTTTGGAACTTGCTCGGCGCCGGCGCCGGAGCGACCGGCGGCGGAGTGAGTGCTTACTGGGCGATTCCGTCTTGGCAACTCTTTACTGATTCGCAAGGTCAACTGGTCTCCGTTGCCTCGTTTAATGGCGGATCTTCCACCATGCGAAACATGCCGGATGTGGCGGCAGTCGCGAGTCCCGTAACCGGTGTTTCGGTTTATTCGGCATTGAACGGTGGCTGGCAGCAAGTCGGTGGGACAAGCGCTTCTTCGCCGATTTGGGCCAGCTATATCAGTATCGTTGACTCGGCCTGGCGCACGATCGGGCTGGGCCGGGTCGGGTTCGTTAATCCGCTTCTTTATTATCAGGCTTTAGAAACCGACGGCTATGACGATATCACGGATGGCACTAACGGGAACGTTAATCTCTATGGTATACCCGGATACACCGCCGGTGGTGGCTATGACAATTGCACGGGGTGGGGATCGATGTGGGGTGAAGATCTGGTGCACAATCTCCTATTGTTCCATCCTCACAACGGACGGACACCCGACCCGGTAACCGGGGTTCACGGGACTGCTGGCAAGACAACCGCTCGCGTTAGTTGGACCGCAGCCAAGAATGCGACCGGGTATGTGGTCGAAGCGGACGATATGAGTAACGCCTTTAATTTCACCCACTATTGTTCCGCTGGAACTCATGTTGAGCTGACCGGTCTATTGCCGGGTACGTCGTACTATATCCGGGTTTATTCCGTTAATCCGCCGGGTGCAACGGAGTCCGTCCCGTTGATTCTCACGACCCAACGGTAACCCGGCGGGCCGGCGGTTGCCTGGTTCGGGTCGGCCTCAGCCTTCTGTGGAGCGCTGCCTCGCTTGCGAGGCCGACCTTGAGCATAAAGCGAAAGCTACGGCGGATAGGTCCTCGATTCCGGCCACGCGGAGTAATGGAGTATTGTAGTGTGGAGTATTGCGCCAAGTCCGAATTGCACCCGCGCGGCGGGTTGAAGATGCCGAAGGGGAAACAGCCTCCCGGCCCTTATGATTACCCGTGTACGTGGGCGTAAGCGAGGCAGCGCTTCACGGTTGCCGACCGCTTATCGGCCTCGCAAGCGCGGCAGCGCTCCACGGTTGCCGACCGCTTATCGGCCTCGCAAGCGCGGCAACCGCTCCACGGGTGCCTACCGCATCGGCCTCGCGACCTGTCGCGCCGTAGGCTTGGCGAAGGCGGAAGCAAGGCAACGCTCCACCGGTGTCTTTCGCACCACAGACACTTGACCTTGCGGTCTGCAATTTGATAAAGGCTGCTTCTGGCTGGTCGTTCGGTTCAAGGTAATCGAGGAAACTGGCTTTCTCATTATGCAAGCCTGTCTGCACGGATCGCGTCGGAGTCTGTCTGATAAACAGCCACCCTCATCCAACGAAACTCACACCGAGATCACAGAGCTCCTCGGGCGCTGGAGAGAAGGCGACGCTTCGGCTCTGGAAAGTCTGACCGAGCGAATTTACGACCAGCTTCGACAGCTCGCTGACGATGCCCTAGGTAAGGATTGGGCCGCCAAGTCGTTACAGCCGACAGAGCTTGTTCACGAGGCCTATCTCAGGATTGTCGGTGCCCAGAATATCGATTGGAACAATCGTTCGCATTTTTTTGCGGTCGCGAGCCGGTTGATGCGCCAAATACTTGTGGATCGCGCACGCAACCGAAATGCCTGGAAACGTGGCGGTAACGCGACGAAGATTTCGTTTGAATCCGGCCTTGTTGATTTGGCCGAGCCAAATAGCCAGTCGGTCGACCTTGTAGAACTGGACTCGGCACTCAAGGAATTGGCTCACCATGGCGACGATTTGAGTCGCCTGGTTGAGCTTCGTTTTTTTGTCGGAATGACCGTCGAAGAAACCGCACAGATTCTCGGCGTATCTGCCCGGACGGTTAAACGAGATTGGCAGTTCGCCAAGGCCTGGCTTAAGCGGCGACTGAATCTGACGCAGTAGAGACATAGGATTCTGAAATGCGCAGCCATCTTTCAGACGGTTACCCGCAGAGTGGACTCTCATTTGAATCCGTGGAGTTAAGGAGCTTGTTCGCGGAAGCAGTCGAGATGCACCCGAGTGAGCGCGTCACCTGGATAAATGAAAGGCGCGCTCAGAACCCTGAGTTAGCGGAGGAGCTCCTTTCATTACTAAGGTATGCCAATTCGGAGGACCAATTTCTAGAAACTCCTGCTTTGCAATCCGAGCTTGGGCTTCTCGACGAGAGCGAAGAATCAGATGACCAACTGGCACCGCCAGAGACTCTTCAACCGGGAACCCTGATCGACTCTTGGCGCGTTCTACGTGAGATTTCTCGGGGCGGAATGGGCACCGTCTATCTAGCTGAACGCTCCTTCGACAACGATGGACTCTCGATCCAACGCGCAGCAATCAAGGTGATGCGCCAGCCGATCGATCCTCGACTGTTTATCTCCCGGTTCCGGAGAGAACGCCGGATTCTGGCGCGGTTGAACCATCCTTTCATTGCTCGTTTCTTAGAAGGAGGCGCCCTGGAGAACGGATTGCCTTACCTCGCCATCGAGTACGTGGACGGCGAACCGATCAAGGCTTACTGTCGGAATAAGGGCCGCGATCTGTACCAGATTCTCGAACTGTTCTGTAAGGTCTGTTCCGCGGTTTCGTATGCGCACAAAAACCTGGTGGTCCATCGGGACCTTAAGCCTTCAAATATTCTTGTTACTAGCGACGGCACCCCGCGGTTGATTGACTTCGGGATCGCAAAAACGCTCGTGTCTGAGCAAGAGTCTGGCCCTCAGGACCGTACGATCGGGCTCGGGCCATTAACGCCTCGGTACAGCAGCCCTGAGCAGATTCATGGCGAGGAGATTACCACCGCCGCCGACATTTTTTCGCTCGGGATCATTTTGTTTGAGCTCGTTGCCGGTTCTCATCCGTTCAGCCCAATTACGGAAAACGAGGCTGCCGGTGGATTCGAACTGTTAGAAAGGATTTGTAAAGGTGAACCTAAACGGCTGCCGGTACGATCGGAAGAAACAAGTATCAGCATTCCCAAATCACGAAGAACTGATCTCGAAGCCATCATATCAAAGGCGCTGCAGAAACAGCCGGCTGACCGATACAAGAGCGTCGAGCATTTCGTCGATGACCTCCAGAATTTCCTGGAGTGCCGCCCAGTGGCCGCTCGTCCGGAGAGTTGGGGCTATCGAATGCGGAGATTAATCCAGCGCCATCCGACGGCAACGATTGCCACGTCCATAACAGTTGTAGCCGGAATGATTGCACTCGGGATAACATTGGCTTCCTATCGCGCAGTTCGGAAGGAACGTGATTACGCACTGCAACAGCGTGAGTTGGCGGCTTCTTCGGCCCGCAACATGATCGGCGTTCTATCCACTCGATTGGAAACAATGGCTGCTCCGGTGGAACATCGGCTTGAAGTGCTGAAGGAGGCGGTCCAGGTGTTCGATCGAATCGATTCGACTAGCCGTGGCGACGGTGATCCAGCCCGCAGTCCGGGACAGATCCGAGCGAAGGTGCAAACCGAAATCACTTTGGCGCGCGCTCTGGAAGAAATGGGTGACGGCCACACGGCCATTCAACGAGCCGAAAAGGCGGAAGCCCAGGCCAGGACTTTGTGCCTGCTATCTACGGACCTTGGCGACAAGCTGGTACTAGCGAAAGCAGTTTATGAAGAGGCGCGGGCTTTTGGAAAAGCAGGTGAGTCGGCAGCATCACTCAAAGTTTTAGACGAGGCATTTGTCAGACTGCGCTCCTTAGAGACGAGCAGCGGGTTGCCGAGTAGCGCTCAAGCATTGTTGCAGGCTAGCCTTTGCGATTCTCTTGCGCTGAAAGGCTACATGCTTGGCCGGGCCGCGAACGCAGAGGATACGCTGCGCTTCTTGAATGAAGCCGTAGCCTACGGACAACGGGCGTACAAATTGGCGCCCGATGATCCCGATATCATCGATTCCTACGCGAGCAGCTTGGAAGCTTTAGGTGTGCGTCAGCTCGATCGCGGAGATGCTGCCGCGTTTCAGGCGCCTATTCGAACAGCGCTGGCTATTCGCCGTGATGCCGCTGAGCACGCCGCCGATAATGCCGCTCTCAAATTTCGTTCAGAACGAGCGATTGGGCGTTGGGGCTGTTTGCTGTTCTGCCTCGATCCGACCCACGAGAAATCGGATCTCGCTGATCAGGCGATAGCGGTCCTTCGGAGGTTGTGCACCGTCGATCCGAATAATGCCTATTTCGAGCAAGACTTGATAGTGGGTCTAAACAACTACGGTCTTTTATTGATCGACCAGGGCCAATATCAGGAAGCGGCCAGATTACTGAGGGAAGCAGTTGATTTGGCCGAAAAGGTAAACCACCAGCCTAGACCTCCTCACTGGGCCAAGGAGTGGCTCGGGATGGTCGGACTCGACCTGATGGAGTGCTACACAAGATCCGGGGATTTCGAGAACGCTAAACAAATTAACTCGCGAGTTTTAGCCCCACTCACAGAAGAAGTCGCCAGGCAAAATGTGGACTCACCAGACCAGCGCTTCCTACTTGCCGGTTTCTACGCGGGCCAAGGAGAGGTAGCGGAAGCAACCGCGGACTCCAAAGAAGCGTGTCGCTGGTTCAAGCAGGCTTTGGAATTAGCGGAGCAGAACATTCGAGTTAGAGATTTCCCGCCAGAGAGCGCGTTGTATGGGGAAGTGCTGGCCAGCTATGGAAACTCGCTCGCAAAGACGGGCGAGAAAGAAGAGGGGCGCAAATACATCGAGCGTGGTCTTCAGGTCTTGTATCGCGCCCGAGATGGCAAAGCGATCTTGTTGCGTGGAGACCTGGCGAGAGAAATTTCTAGGGCCGAGAATAACTTGCAGCAACTTACGCCAGATTCGTTGAGCGAGAAGTAACCGCTCGGGCTCGCCTGAGGCCCGCCCGGAATAGCAAATAGCAGATAGCAAAACAAGGGTTGCCCCGAGGCGGAAAATTTCTGGCCCCATTCGCAGAAGAATTCCGCATTAAGTGCGGTGTGGGGAACTTTTTACGACGCTCGAAGCAGGTAGCCGAGACTTCGCGAGATTGTAACCATAGAAAACTAGAACTCGCGTTCTCTACTAAAGATGGGGGGTACTCCGCTCACCAAGTGCAGTCCTGGAGCGCTGCCTCGCTTGCGAGGCCGACGGTGAGCAGGGTGGCGGCCCCTCCGGCCTCGCAAGCGAGGCAGCGCTCCAGTTGGTGTTCCGAAGCGAGCTTCAGGCGAACTTCGTTAGTAGTGCTATCCCTTTTCTTAGCAGAGGCCTGTATAGCAGGGACAGGGAACATTCTTCACGACGGTCCGTCTGGTAGTTCCTCAGTGGGCGCGGCTGCCTATTACGGCGGAAACCAGGCAGCATTGTCGCAGCTGCCGACCAATGCCAACGATATTTTGACGCGAACGAACCAAGCCATCCAGTCGGTGCAGGTAATGCAAAAGGCAGCGCGCAACTTGGCATTAGCGGGTGCTAACAATCTGGGGGTCAATCCGCAGAATCCGCAGCAACAGTTGCCGGAAGTTCCTAATGGATTGATCCCGGGCGGATTGCAGGTCGCGACCGGTCAAAACGCGGATTGGGTAGGAGCGAGCGAGCCGGTTCAATCCGTTGCGAATGGGCGGACCATGGTGACGATCCAGCAAACCGCGCAGAAAGCGATCCTGAACTGGCAAACGTTTAACGTCGGCAAGAATACAACCGCGTATTTCAATCAGAGCGGCGGCGGCAATTCCGGTAACACCTGGATCGCATTGAACCGCGTATTGGATCCAGCCGCTTTACCCAGCCAAATCCTCGGCTCGATCGTCGCTCAAGGGAGTGTGTACATCATTAACCAAAATGGGATCATCTTCGGTGGTTCCAGCCAGGTAAACACGCATTCGTTTATCGGGTCGGCAGTCGGAATCACGGATGCGCAATTTTTGACCGGAATAATCAATCAAGAGCCATACACAATCGCCGGCTTCTATGCGGTCATCAATCCTCCGACCTTTGTCAACAACTCGGGGCCGACAGGGGATATCGTTGTCAAGGCGGGCGCCGTGATCCAGACATCCCCACCAGCCTCCGTGAAAACAGGAGGTGGAAGCATTTATCTTTTTGGTAGCGACGTTGAGAATGACGGTTCGATCATCACGCCGGATGGCCAAACGGTGCTGGCTGCCACCGGTCAACCAAGCGTCGTCGTGCTGCCGGCTGGCTCGAGTGGAGTGCCCGGCGTCTCGTCCTACCACTGGCTGTCGCCACCCCGGTCAAGTCCTCAAGCCTACACGTTTCCCAGCGACGTTTACTTAACCCCCAGTACCAACCCAAACATCCGCGGCGTAACCGTATTGATGGACAACGGCGGGACAGTGACCAACAACGGTCTCGTCGAGGCGTCAACCGGCAACATCACGATGACCGGTATGAACGTTCGTCAATCCGGGGTATTAGCGGCAACGACGTCGGTTGATCAAGCCGGCTCGATCACGCTATTTGCGGGCAGCGGCGGCCCGATCTACAACGGCACATTGGTGAGCGCCGGGCTGACCATCGTGGCTAATAACCAAGGTACCGGTTACGTCCTCTCTGCAACCCAAACCGGCACCGTGACCTTGGCGAGTGGCAGCATCACCGCCGTCTTGCCCGAGGAAAATGGGGCGATGGCGATGGACACGCAAACTCAGCCGCAATCCATCGTCTCTATAGAGGCCCAGACGATCAATGTGCTATCGAACGCAACGATTTTCGCACCTTCCGGCCACGTTGCGCTCGAGGTTTCCAGCCTCGGGACGAACCTCTATGTCGATGACAATCCCGGCAGTTTGAATCCGACTAGTCCGCTGGATACTTCCCGGGTTTGGGTGGATAACGGCGCTTTAATCGACGTTTCCGGGCTTGGGGATGTGTTGGTTCCGGCGCAAGATGACGCGGTTCAAGTGAATGTGCGGGCCAACGAGTTGCGCGATTCGCCGCTCCAGCGAAACGGCGTCCTCGAAAGCCAAAACGTGTGGGTCAACATCAATGGATTAAATACGGTGGTGCCCGGCCAGCAAGTATATACGGCGGGCGGATTACTCGAGGTGTCCGGCTGGCTCGGTTTAACCGAGCGGCCCATCGATCAACGCCTCACGACCGGCGGCTCGATCGCGGTTGACGCGGGTGGCGACACCATTTTGCGACCGCAATCGTCGATCGATATTGAGGGCGGCTGGTTGTACCATCAAGCTGGGTACGTTCCGGTAACGTGGTTGCTGGGTGCTGACGGACATCTTTACACGGTTAATAACGCTCCCGCCGACCTCACTTATGTTTCAATCGGAGATCATTTTGGTGTGAGCCATCCACGGTGGGGAGTAAACGAATCGTATGCGAACCCGATGTTGCCGAACCAAATCTACGAAGGCGCGTATGTAGAAGGGAAACCGGCGGGCAGCCTAACCATTGAGTCGACCTACTCGGAGCTTGATGCCACAGTCAATGCTTCCGCCGTTAGCGGGCCCTTCCAGCGTACCGCTACGACGCTGCCAGCTGCAGGGTCGCTAACTATCGGCGGTTCCGTGAACCCGACCCAAGTCGTGATCGCACCGGTAGTTGCACCGCCTGCTTTTGCTTCCGATACTTCACCATTGCCGGATGATTGGCAGAAAACCTTATATCTGTCTGCTACTTTACTCGACGAGGCTGGCTATGGCAGCATTTCGATTTCAACCGGCGCCTTTCAGGTCACTGGAAATGCCAGCGTGCAAGTGGCCCCGGGAGGATCAATCACTATCAATGCCACGGGCGGACTCACAACTACTGTAGCCGGAGTCACAACTACCACGCCGGCGATCACAATCAGCGGGAGCCTCATAGCTCCGGCTGGCTCAGTTTCATTGTATGCTAACAATGCCGCACCCCGACTAACCCCGCCGACATACGACATCGTCCTCGAGCCCGGCAGCGTGATTGATACGCGTGGTCTATGGGTAAACGATTTCGTGGATCGAGGCGCAGTGATCCCGACGCTTTACAACGGTGGGAACGTAACGATCGAGAGCTATGATGATGTGCGGATCGATACCGGAGCGGTGATTGACGCTTCTAGTGGCGGCTGGGTTCAGATTAATGGCAAAATCAAGGCCAATAGCAACGGTCTCTCGGTGGGCACGGGTGGCAATATCACCCTTCTCGCGGACGACTATGCGCTCCAGACTAGCTCATCCGATCCGACTCAAGGTTCAACCGTCCCCGAGACTTATCCGACCCAGGTGTATTTAGATGGTATCGTACGCTCCTTCGGTTTCACTGCGGGCGGGCAACTGACTATCGTGACCCCCGGTATTCAAATCGGTGGTTCCCTTCCCCCATTATCCGGCCAAGCTGGAGTAGGGAGCACGAGCCAGGGTGGTGGTATGACCCAAACAGGCGGCACGCCTTCCTCTGTAACCACGCCGCTTCTGCTCAGCCCAAGCTTCTTTACGACGACCGGCTTCAGTCAATATTCGCTTTATAGCTACCAGGGTGTCACTATCGCGAATGGCACAGACCTGGAGCTCCATGCTATCAATTTTGTGCCGAATGGAGGCACGGTTTTCTCCCCTAGCGGCTCTGATCCGGCCAACATCGCCCCAATCGGCCGAGCGCCTGCTTACGAACTCCCGGGCCCAGTGAACCTGCTGTTGAGCGCAACCGACGCGTTCGTGGGTGATCTCGTCTTTGGCCATGGCGCGATCATTAATGCTGATCCACAGGCGACCATTGCGTTACACGCGCGGCATCAACTAACCATTGACGGAACTATTTACGCTCCGGCCGGCACCATCGACTTGGATCTCACAGGATCATCCGGGCCAGTTGTTTCAGTGGGCGGTGCCGGGTTTGCAGGACAGCCGTTCGATGCCCCATTCCCGTCGGCCGAACAGACTCTCTGGATCGGTTCCGATGCCAGATTGCTTGCCCCGGGCTTGATCCAGTCATTTGCCGGCCCGAATGGGAGCGTGACAAATGTTCTGCTGGATGGCGGTACAGTTAATATTAACCAGGATCTGGAACCGTATTATCCATATCCGGAAGATCAACCGGCCGTGGATATACCGCTGGGAACAGTTGTGGCAAAGGCCGGCGCGCTAATCGATGTGTCCGGAGCCAACGGAACACTTTATCAATATCTTCAGCCGAATCTAAGTGGGAAACTAATAAATCCGCTCAGCGTGTCGAGTAACGGTGGCACGATCGCCGTGACCGCATCGATGGGGCTGTGGTTCGACGCCACTATGAAGGCGGCGGGTGGCGGGCCGAGATCCGCCGGAGGTAATTTCATCGTTGATCAGGTTGCTGGAGATTATACCAGCAACGCCAGCAATCCTACCTTTGAGCAGCCGGTTTTTCTCCTGGTTATTAGCCAGAACGATCCGATGCTGTCGACCGGATTGCAGGTTGGTCAGGCTATCCCCAGCTCCTATGCGGGCGAACTCTTCATCGGCGCTGATCAAATAATGAACAGCGGATTTAGCGGCGCGTCGCTGGGCGCTGTCGATGCGGTCATTTTCAACGGTAACGTCAACTTCAGCTTGTCCCAGAGCTTAAGAATTAACGCGCGCAACATCGGCGACGGCACAGTTATTGCCTTGTCCGAAGTGGGGACGGACGTAATTAGTGACGGCGCTGTAGTAGCTCCGCTCAACGGCGCGGTGGTAACCCTTAGCGCGCCGTATGTTAATATCGGCGGTGGTCAACGAGGGGGGACTACGGAGTATATCGGCGGTATTGGGTTTGACGCTTTTACGCCACCGAGCGCTACCTCCACGCCAGTAGCAGGCACCGCGGTGCTGAATATCAACGCTGACCTGATCGACATCGAAGGGCTCCTGCGCAGCGGAGCGACTTACCAGTACCTCTATAATGGCGTGTACAATTCAACCACCTCCCAGAATGGCACACTCACCACGAATCCGGTTTCCCTGGCCGGCTTTAAAACGGTCTCGTTCAATAGTACCGGTGACATTCGCTTGGTCCCAATGAACGCTGCTCTAGCCGGTCCCAGCCTTCTAACCACGCTGGGAGACCTCAACTTCACCGCGACAGAGGTTTATCCGGTTACGAGTGAGCCGCAATCCAACGCCAGCACTACTAGCGCCAATACGCTATTTGAGATTCTGGCCAGCGGAATGAATAGCGTTATCACCTTCGCCAGAACAGGGGTAACTCCCTATGTACCGCTGTCCGCGGCCGGGGCCGTGCAGATTGTCGCACCGACGATTAACCAAGGCGGAGTTATATTGGCTCCGCTTGGCCAAATCACATTTGGCAACTCCAACAGTAGCGGCACCCAAGCAACAAATATTAACCTGTTGCCCGGCAGTATCACGTCGGTATCGGCGGATGGTACTCTGATTCCTTACGGCGCCACCTTCGGTGCTAATCAATGGAACTATAACGGCGTCACCCTATTTGCGCCACCGCAGAAGTTAATCGCCTTCTACGGCCAAAACGTCACCATCTCCGGGGCGAGCGGTGGTAAGCCGGCGGCGATGATCGATGAATCCGGCGGCGGCGACATCTATGCAACGCAGTTCATCAGTGGATCCGGCGGGTCGACCGACACGTTGGACGGTACGGAGACCTTCGCCATTCTGCCGAGCCTGGGTAACCACTACGCTCCTATCGACCCGGTAATGCAGAGTAGCAATCCGGCAGCGGGCGGTGCTCCTCCGGTCAACCTTACCGTTGGGGATCAAGTCTATTTGACTGCTATTCCGGGATTGCTAGCCGGCGATTACACCCTTTTACCTGGACATTATGCATTGTTGCCTGGAGCCTACAAACTGAGCGTTGAAGCTGGTCAGACTACAACCGCCGGATTGACTAATCTCGAGTTGGCGGACGGTTCCTATCAAGTGATCGGCTATCGGATGGTAGCTAACACCGACGTACAAGACTCGTTGCCGTCGGTCTTTCTGGTGTCGCCTGGATCCGTCCTCAGAGAGTATTCAGAGTACACACAAGCGACGGGTGACAGTTTCTTTCCTGCGCTGGCAACTTCTACTAGCACAGTCACGCCATATCTGGCGCGGGATGCCGGCCATCTTATAGTCGATATCACGACTAACACCGGCAATTTTGTTTTCCAAGGGGCTACCAACTTTTCGTATGCACCCGGAGCGCGAGGCGGGCAAGCTGATATCGTGGTGGGGAACCTCGATATCCTGGGTCCGGGCGACACCGCGCAGCCTGGTTATGTCGGCATTCAGGCCAGTCAACTAGACGCACTTGGCGTACAGAGCTTGCTACTTGGCGGCGTTCGGAACTTCGATTCGACCAACAGCTCGGTGGATATCACTCCGTCCGCTCAAACGATTATTGTTGATGCGAATGCGGTGTTACGCGGGCCTGAGATCATGTTAACAGCTACCGGAGGGATTACGGTGGCGGCAAACGCACGAATCGATTCAACTGGATATGCGCCCATCGCCGCGCAGTTCCCACTCGATCCAATTTCCGGAGCGAGCTTGGGCTCGATAACCCTCACCAGTCCGGGTGCATTTCTTCTCGTATCGGATGCGGTACTGGATGCAGCAGGTAATCCGCTTCCGGTTAATCAGACCGAAGGGAGTGCCTCCCTAACTGTCGACCCGGGAGCCAGCATTTACGCAGGCAGCACGCTATTTTTGGGTGCGCAAAATATCAGCATCGATCCTAACGCGCGGTTTGGCGGTCAGACCGTCACGGTCCAGACTCCGATCATTGCTTTTGGTTCCGGGGCTAGCACTGGTTTGATATTAACGAATAGTCTGCTGGCGGCGTTGTCTCAAGGCGATCCGAGTCATGGGGTTGTCCCGACCGGCAACCTCATCCTGAATGCGACTCAAGAGATCGATGTGTACGGCTCAGCCAGTCTGGGCATTGTTAACAGTGCCACCGGGTTGCCGTTGCTGTCCCAGCTGACCTTGGAGACACCGACCATCAACGGGTTTGGTGGAGCTAGCGATAATGTCACCATTACGGCAGGGAAAGTAACGTTGGTAGGCACAGGTACGACGCTTGCCACCAGCGGTACAGGCGTGGGGCAGGGGCAATTTACGATTGATGCGACCGAAGTTGTCCTGGGAGGCGGAGGCATTATGACGTTCAATGGATTTAGCAACGTCATGCTAGTCGCGACCGGTGACGTCACCAGCAGTAAAGCGGTAGCAACCGCATACGCCGGGGAGACCGTAGGCGGTACAACTTACTACAACGGTGAGATCATCCCGGGGACTTTCGACGTGTTTGGTAATCTGACCATCCAAACACCGCTAGTGACTTCAGTGAATTCTCGATTAAACCTGAATGATGCCGCTGGAGCGGTCACGCAACTGATAGCCAGCGGCGCCGTGAGCTTTCTCCCGTCTGGGACGGTTACCACTGTGACTTCGGTCGCCGTAGGCGGAGCGACACTCAACGTAAATGCACAGACGATGGTTGAGAATACTAAGATCGTTTTACCCTCCGGAGCGATTACCTTCACGGCCCAGAACGGTATTGCCTTAGGCAGCGGTGCGGACATCAGTGTAGCCGGTGAGATAACCCCGTTTTTTGATGTGGTTCGGATTGCGCCGGCCGGTTCGCTCACGTTGCAAACCACCAATGGCAACGTGGTTGTCGCGCCGGGCGCCGTTGTCAATGTCAGCGGCAGCTCGCTCTCTTCGACCACGGTTTCGCATCTGGATGTTGCAGACTCCGATACTGGCGGTGACGCAGGAACTTTTACGGTAATCGCTCCGAACGGGGCAGCAGAGCTAGGCGGTAGTTTTCTTGGTACTGCACCGCAAGGGTATACCGGAGGCAAAGTAATCTTGAACCTAAACTCCGGTGATGCCTCCAGTTTGCTTGGCGCCGTTACTACTTTTACCGGTGAACAATCGCTTACATTGGCAACCGGCGATATCTCGGTCGGAAATATCACTGCGCAAGATGTCGAGCTTTCCGCCTCAACCGGTAGCGTCTTGGTTTACGGTACAATCAACGCCAGCGGTCCGAGTGGCGGCACCATCCGTCTGACCGCCGGGGTCAATCTGACGCTGGCAAGTACCGCAATTCTGGATGCTTCCGCCACGAGTACGGAGGGAGCCGGCGGCATCGTGTTTCTTGGTCTGGATGGGAAGAGCAGTGGGACGTTGACTTTAGCCGGCGGCTCGATCATCGACGTTTCGGGGACAGGGCCGAATGGCAATGAAGTCTGGTTGCGAGCACCCCGAATCAATGACACTGGCGTCGCCATTTCTAATCAGGGAGTGACTGTCGCCGGAGCGGACAAACTGATCGTGGAAGGGGTAGCGGTCTATGATGTAACCAGCAATCCGTATGTGGATCAGAATCTGACGACAACGAGCCAGGCGGTGGTTGATGCTAACAATTTCATGGCCAACGCCAGCGCAATCAACGCCAGCCTGGGTAGTTTGGCGAGCAATCCTGCGTATCAGTTGTTGCCGGGAATCGAACTGCGCAGCAACGGGAATTTGACCCTTCTGACTAACCCTTCGAATAGCACTGGCAATCCGTACGCTGGTACGAGTTACATTTACAACGACGGCATCGATCTGGGAGGTCTACGGTTTAACGGAGCGCCGGGCGTCCTAACTCTACGGGCGGCTGACAATCTGATTATCAACGGCAGCCTCAGCGACGGATTTAGCGCGCCGGTTGTTTCTCCGGACGGCCCGATCTTCGCCATTGCACCCCTGGCGGGTGGTCCGTCGTGGAGCCTGCGTTTGATTGGAGGCGCTGATTTAAAGGCTGCGGACCCGCTCGGTTTGATAGCGGCGATTAACGTGCCCGCCGCCTCCACGAATGATCCCGAGCCGGGTTCCGTCATTTTCAATGCTCCCTACCTGGTCGATAGCAACGGTTCCTCGCCTCTTGGCGCCGCTTTAGAAATCCCAAGCGTCGTTCGCACCGGAACAGGCGACCTAGAGCTGGCGGCCGCAGACAACATTGATATCCAGACAGAATTCGGGATTTATACCGCAGGCCAGCCGTCGGCTGCGGTCGCCGGATTTACTATGCCGGTCCGCCAATATATTTCGTCGGTGGTCGGAAACAATTCTTACCTAGGCTATCAATCGCCCGGCGTTCCCTGGGACAATACGTACCCGACGGCTTTATACCCAAGTTATCCGACCGGAGGCGGCAATCTAACCGTGAAGGTCGAAGGCAGCTTGGTCAGCCAATCGACTAATCTCGGCGGTTATGCCGGAAGCGAGCTCGATCCCTATTGGCTTTGGACCGAACCAAACCAAGCCAGTCCCACCTGGTTCATCAATTTCGGTACTTATTACCAGGACATGGCTTATGCAAACAGCATAGGTGCGGACATCGCGCCAACGGTGGCGGGGTTCTTGGGACTAGGTGCGCTCGGCGGCGGCAATGTTAACGTCAGCGTTGGCGGTAACATGACGAACGTAGACGTGAGCCTGCCAACCACGGGGCGAGTCGGTAGCAACAACCAGGTAGTTATCACCGGCGGTGGTAACCTCAATCTGAGCGTCGGCGGCTCGCTGAACGATGCCAATCTTTACGTCGGAAAAGGCACCGCGTTGATTGAAGCAGCAGATATGGGTACGGCCGTAGACAGCCAAGGGGTCCAGGAGCGCGTCAATTTTATGATCAGCGACTCCCAATTTACCGTTTATTCGCAACAAAATATTTATGGGCTGATTGGTGACCCAACGCGTACACTCCGCCAGAACAATGATGGCATAGCAGAGCAAGAAGGTGGCTGGACCCAGTACTGGGGTTTGGAAGGACTAAACCCAGGCCTTACGGATCCGGCCAATGCGCCGGTACCTTATGGGTTTTTTGGCAGCATGACTGCCAACAGCTCTTTCAGTGAATTCGCCGCAGGTGGCGACGTAACGGTGCTAGGTAGTTTCGCACCGCCCATCCTTTCATTTGTCGCCGCGAACGGCTCGATCATGGGAGATCTCTCTTTCCGCGATTATCTCGTTGCGTTGCCTGCACCAACCGCCCGCCTGAGTATTCTGGCGCAGCAAGATGTCCGGGGCTTCGGTGTCAGTATGACGGCTGCGGATATGAGCATTGAGTCAAATGGGGTTTACCTCCAACCGAGCGGTATTCCTGATCTGGGCATGATTGCCGCCCCGTCGGGTTACGACTATCCGGGAACGATTTTAGATGCTTACGAATATATTGGACCGGTCGGACCGGCCGGTAATGTGTTTGTAGGGCCACCATCCAATCTGGTTCTGTCTAATGATCCGCATACCGTGGTTGTTTATGCGGTAGAGGGGAGCCTGAACAGTGTGGCGCTGGCAACGCCAGAACGCGTGTTGATTAGGGCAGGTCTAGATATTGTTCAGCCGGTGTTTAACATCGAAAACACGAGTCCCAACGATTCTTCGCTGGTAGAAGCGGGACGAGATATCACAAGCGCACAACCCGGCGGAATTTTAGGCACTGACGTTTTCAATATCCGGGTTGAGGGGCCGGGAACTTTGGTGGTGCAGGCTGGACGCAATATCGTCTCCGAGCCGGGCGAATACAATACCCAGGGTATCGGTATCGAAAGCGTCGGTAACACGGACAATCCATACTACTTACTCCCGGGCGGTGCGAACATCGACATATCGGTCGGTGTTGGCTTGAACGGAGCGGATATCACCGGGTTTATTAACACCTATTTGAATCCGGCGAACGCAGGGTCGGTCCAGAAGAATTATCTACCTCGGCTCGTGGCTTACATGAATCAGCTCGAGGGTTCGACGCTGACCTCAGTCGAAGCGTTAGCTGATTTCGAACAATTATCGACTGCTAAACAATGGCCACTCATTTCAGAAATTTACTTCGATGAGATTAAAGCCGGCGGCGAATCGTATGCTGCCACGAAAGTCGGTTATAGTCGGGGTTATAAAGCCATCGAGACCCTGTTTCCTGGTAGTTCGGTAGCAGCTGGTGTCCCAACCACGGCTTATAGTGGGTCGCTGACGCTTTACCATGATGCGCGTATCCGGACCGAACAAGGCGGTGACATCAACCTTATGGTCCCGGGAGGTGGAGTGGTCCTCGGCGTCGAAAGTGATGTTCCAAACTTGACAGGTCAGACCGATACGGCGGAACCCGGGTTAATCACTATGGAAGGTGGAAACATCAATATCGTTGCTGACCAGAGCGTCGTCGTGGCGCAATCACGCATATTCACCGAATTGGGTGGCGATATTTTGATCTGGTCGAGCCACGGAGACATTAATGCAGGAAAGGGTAAACAGACCTCAATTGTAACGCGTTCTCCCAATACGCTCTATGACCTCTGGGTCAATATGACGGAGATCCCCGCCACACCCCAAACCGGCGCTGGGATCGCAACCTTGGTCGGCGTGACCGGGGTGCCGCCGGGGAACGTGGATCTGTTCGCACCCAATGGGATCATCGATGCCGGCGAAGCGGGTATCCGAGTTTCCGGCAATCTAACACTTGCGGCTCTGGAAATCTTGCATGTGCAGAACATTCAAGTTCAAGGGCACGCAGTCGGCCTCCCGACGATCGTGGGGCCAAATGTCAGTGCCGCTATCGCCGCGAGCAATAGTGCTGGAGCGAATAGCAGCGTCGCGCAGGAAGTGGCCAGACAACAGACAAGTGCAACCGAGCAGGAAGTCGCGCCGTCGCTGATAACGGTCGAGGTGCTGGGGTATGGAGGGGAGGAAGGGGGCAGTGAGCAGTGAGCAGTGAGCAGTGAGCAGTGAGCAGTGAAAGGTGAAAGGTGAAAGGTGAAAGGTGAAAGGTGAAAGGTGAAAGGCCGCCCTGAGCAAGCCTCTGGCGCGTCGAATGGGTGATTGGTCGTTCTCCGACTTCGCCCTGTCGTCTGAGACTCCCGGAGGCTTCATCGGACAAACCGGCGATCCCGTGTGATCCCGGCGATCGCCTGGTTCCTAGGAAACGCAAAAACGGGCGGCTTCGGCGAGTTACTCAACCCCAGGCATCAGAACCGGGATTCGTTGGCGCGGACTTGTTCGGTAGATGAGAAAGTCTTTGTCTAAGGTGAAGACTTTGTGTTCCGGATGCTGCGTTGATAAGCGGACCAGACACGCGTCAGCGAAGGACATTGGCACATCGGAAAATTTCTTGAGGAGAGCGAAAGTGGCCTCTGCTTCTCTGGCGAGATCAAAGCGCGGCTCGATGAATTCTCGCTCGATCCAGTTGCCGATGTTTGCTATTCCCGCGGGAAAAGAGCGCAAAAGGAAGCAAGCCTCGGCGATCACTGCTTCGCACGTAATCAAGGGAATCTGTATTGTTTTGAGCTGTTCGGCCGCCCACGAATGCGACGACTCGTTCTCATCTAGTAAGGCCACCAGTGGACCTGTATCCAGGATCACGCGAGTCACTAGTGGCCAAAGCCTTCGAGATGTTTCGGATTTGACCCTAAATCTTTGAGCCCAGTTCGGATAGAGCCGACGCCCCCCAGCATGACTTCGTAAGCGGAACCTTTAGCCGCTGTTTGCGAAGAGAGAGACAGCCGAATCATTTCGCGAACGAAAGCAGATTTTGTCCAACCCCGTCGGTTAGCCAGTCTCGTCAATTCGGCGTTCAGATCGTTATCAATTCGCACCACAAGCGTTTTCACGACATCGTAGCGTATTACGATCAGCGCCAGATTGCAATACAAGGACGGCTAATGCCGGCAGACCTGTTGCCAACATCAGTCTCGCGGCGCGGCCTCTCCGACTCATTTCTTCACCGGCTCCGACCGGTTAACGATCGGGATCGGCTTCAGTTGAGATACAACCCTCTGGAATCGGGGGTCGTTGCGCAATGGATCCCAGTCCGGCATCATTAGATCACCGTACGTTAGGGCACGCGGTACTTGCTCCAAAGACTCGAGTTGTTTGATTGCGAGCTCGCGTTCGCCGCACCACAAGTAAAGCTGTGCTAAATCGGCTGCCAACACAGGACCGTCGCATGCATCTTGTGAGATCGGTCGCAGCGCGATTGCGTGGCGCCCTTCCTTCAAAGCGTCTTCCGTCCGCCCAAGTGCTGCATCGTTGAGTGCCAATAACATCAAAGGATTTGGTTCATTCGGCCATTGTTGGACGTAGGCGAGCTGCGATGGGCGCGAATTCTCGAAAGCGGCTTTGGCGGCCGTCTCATCGCCGGCAGACTTTTTGACCCAGCCGAGGACGAAATCGCGGCTCACCAATTTTCTAGTCTCAGCTTCAAACGCCGGCTGGTGATCCGCCGCCAGAATTCTTTCCGCGGCAGTAAAATCGCGGTCGGCGACGGCGCAATTGATTTTAACGAGCGTGTCGAGTCCGACTGCTCGGAGCGGCCCGGTTGGTTCATCCAGAAGCGCATGAAGTGTCGAGGTGTCACCTTTCTCTTGCCACTTCACTAAGGCCTTTTTGAAATCGATGGATTCAGCCGAGGCCCCCAGCCTGGCAGCATCAGAAAACGAAAGGCGGACTTGGTCGTATTGGCGATGAAAATCATAGATACCGTTTCGCGCGACAATCAGGCGGATATTTCTGGGATCCAGAGTTGAAGCCCGTTCGTAATCCTGCATGGCTTCGAGCCAGTCTCCTTGGCGCGAAGCGATAGTTCCTAACAAGCCGTAGAGCTGGGCAGAATTTGGTAACGTGCGCCGGGCAATATCGAGTTCGCGGCGAATTGCAGGATAATCGTTGGTAATGACCAAAAGGTGATGGGCTTGCCCAAGATGAATTTCACCAAGATCAGGTCGAAGCCGCAGAGCAGTCTGGAGAGCCGTCTCCGCCGAGGTCCGCCTGGCGTCGGTATGGTCTCCATTGTACCAATAAAGATCGTCATGAGCTCTTGCGAGAGTAGACCAGGCCAACGCAAAACTTGGGTCACGATGCACCGCGTCATCCAGAAGACGGACAACGCTGAAGAGCGATTCCGGACTTTGAGTATCATGATCGTAATTCTCGACCAGCTCTTTAGCATGCAGATAGAGCTCATAGGCGGCGAGATCACGGGTTGGGATGTCGCCAATGGAATTTCTTTCGGCGACGGAGAGCTTGACGCGTAGTTCCTGCGAAATCGCCTCGGCCAATTCTGCTTGAATGGCGAAAACATCGGTTAAGTCCCCGTCATAACGTTCCGCCCAAAGCTCGCGTCCGGTTTGGGCTTCCTCGAGCTGGGTTATTAACCGGATCCTGTTGCCTTCACGCCGGATGCTGCCATTGAGAAGGTAATGCACGTGCAGCGCTTGACCGATCTCTCGCGGAGAGGGGCGATTGGAGTCTCGGTAAACCCGAACACTGCTCCTGCTAATCACTTGAAGATCAGCAATCTTTGCCAGGTTGGTCAGAATATCGTCCTGGATTCCGTCGGCGAAATAAGAGTCGTCTTGGGTCGGACTAAGATTATCGAACGGCAGAACCGCGATGGATCTGGTGGAGTTATTGTTTGTGACCATTCCACGCTGAAACCAGAACATCGTTGCTGCTAAAATCAGTCCAAACGCGGTAGCGACAGCCCAATAGGTTTTGGCCGCGATCCGTTTGGTTCTTCTGGTTCCTTGGCGTGCTCTGGTGATGGCTTCGAGCAGAGCTTGTCCATTCTGCGGGCGGTCCTCAGGAGCCGCGCTGAGAAGGGAAAGCACCAAGGTCCGGAGCGGGACCGGCATCCGTGCGGCTTTGAGCCGGGCAACCAGCCGGGCCCGATTGTTCATCTGGCCCGCGAGCTCAGCGACCCGATCGGTTTTGAACGGCGGCGTACTGGTTAGCAAATAAAACAGGGTGCTACCTAAGGAGAAATAGTCCGAACGCTGGTCGGTTTCTTTGCCTGAAAATTGTTCGGGACTGGCGAAAGCCGGGGTGCCGATAAAACCGTGATGGGTGATCCGATCGGATGGTTCTGAAGTGCCGACGATCTTAGCGAGTCCAAAATCGATCACTTTGACGTTGATGCCAGGCCCGTTTAACAACATGAGATTCGCCGGTTTTAAATCTCGATGCACCAATCCCTGTTTTTCGGCTGCCATTAGTGCGCTTGCGACCTGAGCGATGATTTCTAAAGCGTCTGCTACTGGCAGAGGGCCGCTGCGTCGAACGCGTTCGGCCAGCGTTTCGCCCTCGACCAACTCCATTGCGTAATAGCATTGGCCGTCACTAGCCAGACCATAGTAGAGGACATTGACCACATGCGGATGGCGTAATCTGGCGGCCGCCCGGGCTTCCCGTAGAAAACGTTCCCAGTTTATTTCTTCACCGGCCACCTTAAAGTCGATAACCTTCAGTGCCACGGGCAGCTGCAGGTTGGTGTCGAGCGCACGGTAGGTTACGCCCATTGATCCTCGACCTAGCTCGACAAGGGAACCATCGGCATGCTTCAAGATTTCGTACGGTTCAAACCGGCTAGTCTGTTCCGTCTCGGCCAAATGCTCAGATTCGAGCGCAGGGTTCAACAAGCAGGGAAGGCAGTATCCATGGTATGACTGCTTAGGATTAATCGTCCCGTGACAACGCCGGCATCGAGTTTGATCGGGAAGCACAATCATGGCCAAGAATCCCTGATTTCCACCAACGAAAACGCCCGAACTGAGCGGGTTTTATCGGAAAAGGCCGAGGTTGGCAAGACGGGAGTCGGCCTACCTTCAAGTTGTTGCAACGGTACTTAGCCCTGTGAGCCGTTTAAGAGGGAGGCCTGGAGGGCGCGAATCTCGGCATCGAAATCTGTGGAACTGGCTACGGTTCGCGCGACTTCGGCTCGCAAAATTTCGCGATACCGAACTCTCAAGCGATAAATCGCGGCTTTAGTCGCTGCGACGGTAAGACCGATTCGTTGAGCTACTTCAACATACGAGGTCTCTTCGCCCCCCAGCAAAAATCCGGATAGCTGATCGTAGAGCTCTCGTCTCCCAGCCTGTTCCATCTCCAGTTTCAAGCGAGCGAATGTGCTTTCGATCAACATCATTGCCCATTGGGCATCAAATAGCTGTTCGGCGGTCAGACCGGGATCAATTAGCTGATAAGCGCCTTCAGCGGCTTCGTCGTCGAGAAACACCAATTTGGTGCGGCCACCTCGTTTCTGAGTGCGAGCGCGCTCGCCCGCATGGCTGAGAAAAAATTCTAATGCTCTAAGAAGAAAAGTACGAAACTTGCCTTGGCCAGCCGCGGCCCGATTAAACCCGTCTTTTTCCAGGAGATAAATGAAAAAGTCATGGGTTAAGTCCTGGGCATCCTGGCGGTTGTGGCCTCGCCGGCGAATAAAGGAATAAACCGGGTAGCAGTAGCGATGATAGAGGTCTTCGAGCGCGTCTCGGCGCTGCTCGCCTTCTCCGCCGGCAGCGCAGACTACGCTCCAATGCGTGGTCTCGAATCGGAGCTGTCCCCCTGCGCTTGAGCTTAGCCAGCCTTCCATGCCGAACCTTAGTAAAACCCAGGGGGGCGGAGGATCAAGGCAAAGCTGGCGGTGGCTGGCCTGAAGCTCGCTACCGAATAGCAGATAGCAAAAGAACGCGGCCAGATTTCAGTGCGCGCAATCTTTGCCATTCGCGATCCGCCATGTGCATTCCGTCACGAGCTTCGGGCGAGTGATGCTAAATCGCGCAACTTTCAATTTTATTTCCGTACAATATAGATATGGCGGCTCGGTTTTTCCTATCATGCGTTAGCAACAGCGCTGTTCTGGGACGGCGCCCACAAATTGCTTTTCTCGGGAGACTGCTCTCCGTCTCTCTGCTATTAGCACCCAGTACCCTATTTGCGGACGGATCTGCTACGGCCGGAACGCAGGTCAATACTTTTGGCTCTATTTATCCATCGACTAGCGGTCGGGCAATCGAGGAGAAGATATTAACCTCTCCGAACAGTGAGCCCGCAGTTAACCAAAACTTTGGGTATGGTTTAGCCATTTACGGCAACACGATTGTTGCTGGCGAACCAAACCGCACTGTCAACGGGCAACTGTACGTTGGTGCGGGCTATGTCTATGTCGAACCGAAGGAAGGCTGGGGCACACACCTGCCGATACCCGTGGCCGAGCTGTCTGCTTCCGATGCCTCAACCCAGATCTGGCCAACTTTGGGGTTTGCGGTTGGCATCAGTGGCGACACCATCGTTCTGGGGTGTGCGTACGACATGGGCAATGGGTCGTATACCCGGGAGATGTATGTCTACGTCAAACCGGCTAGCGGCTGGAAATCCACGACAGAAAGCGCTCGCCTGCAGTCACCTAGCGCTAGGTTCCAGCTCGGGGGTGAAGGAGGGATAGCCATCTATGGCGATACGATCGCCGCTGAATGCGTAGATACCGCCTTCACCGGTATCGGTAGTGCCGGCGCCGTCGCCATCTACATAAAGCCGAAGCAAGGTTGGACCGGTGATATTATGCCGGTTGCAATTTTGACCGACGGAGGATCCGGAGACAGCCTCGGGTTCCAGATTGGCATTAGCGGCGACACGATCGCGGTGGCTGCTCCTCTGGCTACGGTTGGTACCGGTGGACCGAACTCTGGTGTGGTTCAAATTTATGAAAAGCCGGCCGGAGGCTGGGTGACAACCGATAAGCCGACGGCGACCCTGCAGCCGTCAGACCCTGACGGAGGTTACTTGGGATATAGTATGGGTATCAGCGGTGATACCCTGGTTGCCGGTTGTCCCTATGCGCTGGTGAATGGCCAATATTACGGAGCGGCCTATGTGTTTCATCGCAAGGGCAGTCATTGGGAATCTGGCACCCAGACCGCCAAATTAACTGCCGCTACCGCCGAGGTCTTAGATGGTACGCCCGCGGTAGGAATTGGAGTGGCGATTCAGGGGGATAAAATCGCGGTTGGCGCAAACGGTGCTACTCCCCCGAATGGCGCGTGGTACGGCGGCGAGCTTTTTGTCTACAAAGAGCCAAGTACTGGCTGGCACGATACCTCGCACTGGAATTGGATTGCGTACGATCCTAACGCAGAAAGCGCGCTCCAGCTCGGGATCAGTGCGGGCATTTCCGGAGAAACCGTCGTGACCGGTGCTTATGCGCCGGATGCAGACATCTGCAACCAAGGCGCCGTGTACATATTCAGGGTTCCGTAGTCGCGTGAAGTTCGCTGGGTAAGAGTTCGCGCGAGCTGTTGTCCCGGAGGGACGGAATGATAGTAGCCAGCCCCGAAAGCTTTCGGGACTGTACTATCACTTGGTCCCTCCGGGACAAATCTCTGCCTGAGAACTGTCCGCAAAATCGACTCCACCCCACTCCTAGTAGAACCTCTCGAGGACGACGACGAGGACGAGGACGATCAACCCCTAACCGCGAACGGTGAACTCATTCCGGGTAGGCGCCGGAGACGTTCTGATCGTAGTCCACTAGAGCGCCAGTCATTACGCCGGATTGCGGGCTGAGCATATAGGTTACGAGACCTGCAAGCTGGTCCGGTTTAACCAGTTGGCCCATGCGCTGAGTTGCTTCGGCTTTTGCCAGCCAGTCATCAGTGGCGCCATGGAATTTTTGCTGGGTCGCAGTTTCGCCCGGAGTATCCATCCAGCCAACCATGATGCCGTTACAGCGGATGCGTTTGGCCGCAAGCGCATTCGCGACGTTCTTGGTTAAGGTCGCGAGCGCTCCTTTTGATGCTGAATACGGCGTCAAATAGGATTGGCCGCAATGGGCGGCCATCGAAAGGATGTTCACGATACTTCCCGGTTTACCAGTCTCAACTAAGTGGGCGGCCAGGCGTTGCATCAAAAGAAATGGGCCGCGCACGTTAGTGTTGAAGTGCCGGTCCCAGATTTCAAGAGTTGTATCCAGCAAAGATCCGCGATCGGTTGCCGCCGCGGAATTGACCAAGCCGTTGAGGCTACCGAACTTCTTGAGAGCGGCGTCCATCAATCGATGGCAGTCGTCTACGCCGGATACGTCCGTTGAGACGAACAAACACTCTGTACCGAGTGCCTGCACTTCTTTAGCGGCGCTCTCTCCTCTGTCACGATTTCGCCCGGTGATCACGATTCCAGGCGCGCCTTCTTGCGCGAGTCTCTTGGCGATGGCGAGCCCCAAACCTTGGGTACCGCCGGTAATGATCGCAATGGTTGAATTGTTTCTCGATAAAACTTGGTCAGACATTTTCCACTCCAATGGAAAATAGCCGCGAAAGAGCCGAGCCCGCAACGCTTGGCGTTAGCGGTGCGGGCCAGGCGCCAAAAACGCAAAATTCGTTGAACGTGTGCAGCGGGAGCCGAATTTCTGCGGTGAGATAACGTCAGCGAACGCATGGCCACGTGGCGATGTGCCAACGACCGGAGGGATCGCGTCAACCGTGATAAAACTGGATTGCAAGCATGAATCGTCATATCCGAACGAATAGGCCAGGTGATTGATGATAGTGACCCCTCTTTAATGATCCCAGTGCTGGGCGAGTGACGTGCCTGCTAATGTCGAAAACTGAGTGCCCGGACGGCTTGATCAAAAGAAAGCGTGCTTTGATTTGATACACTTTCGCCGGCTAAACTTACTTGGCCAGGATCTAGGGTTGGTTCGGCGCTGAACTTTACCAGGCAGTAACCCGCTAGAAAAGACAGAAGCGCCACGGATGAGAGCAGCCAGTACCTAACTCGGCGGGGTCTTGGTTCTGGCTGCGCTTCTTTGGCAGCAGAATTCACAGTGTTCATCGTCTGGTGAGTTAAATGCACCCGAATCCTCGAGAACGGCCGTTTCTTGTCTCAAATGCCGTAATCGTTTGTCTGACGACTGCCACACCCGCTTCGCAGCCGAGCGCCGCAAGCCGTGCAGCTGAGTCCGGCACAATTGCGTGAACTTGTGGCCCCGATCGCGCTCTATCCCGATCCGCTGATTGGACAGATCCTGGCGGCCGCTACCTACCCATCGGAAGTGATGGAGGCCAATCAATGGATGCAGCAACATCAGGGGCTAACCGGCGATGTACTGGCCAAAGAGGTAGACAAGCAGCCATGGGATCCTGGCGTCAGAGCCATCACCGAGTTTCCGGCGGTACGCACAAATGAGCCAGAATCTGGCTTGGACGGCTGAGTTGGGCGATGCCTACGTTAAGCAGGGGCCGGAACTAACACAGATGATTCAAAATATGCGGCAACTGGCGAAAAACGCCGGAAACTTAAAGTCGACGTCGCAGGAGAATGTCACCACCGACGGAGATACGATCGCTATTGAACCTTCGTCGACCCACAGATAACTGCTGAGAGTTAACAGTTAATTCGGAGATGGTAGCCAGGTATGAAATGCCTGGCTACCTGATCGCGTACAGTTACCGCAACGGCGGTGCTCTAAGTCTATTAGCTAGCCGTGCAGCATCATTTCTTGGTTGTAAAGTAGATCGGGTAGGTGTTGGAAAAGCCGCTGGCATTAAAGGCCCAGAGTGTTGCCGAATAGGAGGGGTCGTTAGGAATGAGACCTTTGACCTCTATAGAGGTGTCCTTGGTAAGATAGGCATCAATGACACTAAAACTCAGGCCATTATGACCGACGGTAACGACGTAGGCTAAGGCAGCGCTAACTGGCGACCATTTGATTTTTGCTGTGGTACTACCCGGGGTCACTGTGAAATTAGTGATATTGCCCGTTTGGGTTCCACTCTGAGTTCCTGAGATCAGAATCTGCGTCGCAAACAGGCCGCCGATGATAGAGCCGTTACCGGTAGCATTGCAGTAAAGAGGTTGAAAAAAAGTGCCGCCTGCGCTGAACCCGGGATAGCCGGGGTACCTGGTAATGTCGCCGTTTGTCCCGGAGGTAATCGGATACAAAAAATTACCAGGTTTGCCGTAACCGTCCGTTGCGATCGAGCTGTTACTGGCGGTTTTAGCCCCAACCACAACGAATGGGTTCTCCCAGTAACCTACATTGTAAAGGATAGGGTTGAAGAAACCAATGTTACCTAACCCGGAGTACCTCATGCCTACGTTGACGATGCTCAGGTAACTCGCCCAGATTGGCGAAGAGACACTTGTACCACCGGCTGACAGCCAGCCGCCATTGTACTTGGAGTAAACCGCCACGCCCGTGTTTGGGTCGGCCACGGCGGCGACATCGGGAACATTGCGGTAGGTTAAAGAACCTCCCAGGTAGGTGATGAAGTAAGGGTCCATCTCACCCTGGAAGCTAGGAAAGGGCCAAAAAGAACTGATGCCGCCTCCAGATGCTGCCACTGAAACATCCGAACTGTTCCAAACCGTCTCACCGACGTACAATTGGCCTTTGCCGGTAAACAAGGTCGTGCCACCAACTCCGGTAACGTAGGGCTGGGAAGCGGGATCAGAGACGTTGTAAGGGTAGTTATAACCATCTCCATAAGCGCCCTGATCTCCGGAGCTTGCCGTCACCGTGATCCCTTGAGACGCTAATTGAACGAGAATGCCATTCTCGGCGTTCATCGCATCGTTACCTTGATTGCCCTCGTCCTGACCGTAAGAGATGCTCAAGACCTGCGCTTTGTTATCTGTGGCGACCTGATTCAGAGCATCGAGCAAGGCGACCTGGAAGGTGTCGATACCATCTTCATAAACCAACACCTCTTGCACGTTCGGATTAATTGCGATCACCATATCGATATCGATCACGCACTCGAGCTCAATCTGATAGCTGTCGACAGTGCCGTCATAGCCATCCACGCCTACAACGGTGACGGGTGGATGGGGTAGGTTCATCTTATTGAGGTATTTCTCGACATCGGATTTGAAAAAGCCGCCTTGCTCGAACACGGCGACCACCGTCTGGTTGTCAAGGTTACCGAAGGTCGGAATCGAATAGATCGTTCGCAAGTCCGAGGGAGAGTAGGCGCCGCCTGGGCCAGTCCCGCCGTAGTCGGCGGTATTGTGGGCAGTAGTTTGAGCCGGGTTTTCGCCAAATACCTTTCCCACTTTGACATGCGGGGTGCGCGTCTTGCCTCCGGTCAAACCGATCACCGCTGAAACTTTACCGGCAATCGCATTCGGGATAGTTGGTTTGACGGCAGCGGAATAGAATTCGTCGCCGGCCGCTGATCGATAGTTGTTGATCTGCGTGTTAAAAATCGACTCGAATTGAGCCGCGGTGCCGCGAACCGTTAAAACGGTTCGGGCAATGGACTCTTGCGAAATGGTTAGACCGTTGGCAGCCGCCCATTGTTTCAAAGCGGCATAATCGAACTGGTTCGCTCCAAACCGGTTGGCAAACTCCTGAGGTGTCAGGTACTTATGAAACAGCGGGTCTCCGCGCTGGGAAACGTGCTGCACAAACGCGGCGGCGCCGTTTGCATCCGACAGCGGTAATGTGAGTGCCACGCTGATTTGCTGGTTTCGGTCAACGGAACTAACAAAGGTGGATTTTGCTACCAACGGGGAAAGCTCGACGGTCGCTGCCTGTCCGCATACCAGGCCGGGAGTGATCCACACGGCGAGTATAAAGCCAAGTGCCCCTGCGACGAGAGGCCGCCAACTGCTGGCGCGACGACAAAGGGGTGCCGGTCGCAGAGCACCGGTTGAATAAGATCGAGAGTGCATATTAATCAGAAATTAGTTCAATTAATAATTGGGATAGAAGGCCCTTCAAAGACTACTTAGTAACGAAGTCGGTAAACTCTTCTGTGTGGCCGCCTGCATTTACGGCGTAAGCATAGAGATAGTGAGGGGTTCCGGGCGTGAGTCCGGTGATGGTTAACCTGGTTTTCTTAGTGACATAGGCAGCCGACGTGTTGAAAGGAGAAGTCGGAGTTATCAGCTCGATGATGTACCCGGTGGCCAGGTCTGACTCTGTCCAGTGGAGTTCGACCGACGTTTTGGTTACTTTCAATGGAAAGAACACAAAACCGGAAGGAGCTTTCCCACCCGTGGTGGAGGCGAGTATCACTTGGGTGGTGAAACCGCCGCCGAAAATTGTGCCCGAGCCGGTACAATTGGTGTAACCAAAACCGGCGTTATATCCAGGGGTGCCTCCATAAAGGGCGGCGTTCCCGTTTGACCCATCCGGAACCGGAAATAGGTAATTGGCCGGATCATTGAAGCCGATGCTGTACAATGTCGGATTGAAGAACCCGATCTTCTGGCCTAACAGGTATTGCATACCGGCGTTCAAGACACTGATATAACCACCCCAAATCGGGGCCGAAACGCTAGTACCGCCGATCTGCACCCAACCGCCATTGGGCGAGGAATAGATGCCCACCCCGGTCAATGGATCGCCCACGGCGCCAACGTCCGGCACACTACGATAAGTGGATGATCCGCCGTTGCCGGTTACATACGAAGGCAATTGCCAACTTGGGATTGGCCAGTACGAACTAACACCGCCGCCGGTGGCGCCGAAACCAAGCGCTAAACGGTTCCATACCTCTTCACCATTGTAGACTTCGCCCGGTCCGGTGGTCAGCGTGGTACCACCGACGCAGGTTACCAGCGGTTGCGATCCGGGATCGGGAGCGTTTAATTGAGCTGGGTTAGAGAATCCCCCGGTTCGGCCGTAGGCTCCGTTATCGCCCGCGCTGACCAAGACGGTTATTCCCTCTGTTTGTAACTGGGTTAGAGCCTGACCTTCGGCTGCGATCTGAGCGTCACCTTGTTGAACCTCGTCGATCCCATAAGAAATGCTGAGGGTTTGGGCTTTGTTGTCGGTAGCGACCTGATCTAGGGCATCGATTATCGCAACGCCAAACGGATCGTTGCCATCTTCATACACCAATACCTCTTGCACCTTGGGATTGATCCCAATGATCATGTCGATATCCAGGACCGCCTCGAGCTCAACATCGTTGTTGTCGACGGCGCCGTTGTATCCATCAACCGAGACGAAGGTCACCGGCGGGTGCGTCAGCTTCATGGCTTTGAGGTACTTGTCCACATCCGACTGATAGAAGCCACCCTGTTCAAAGACGGCCACGGTTTCAGGAACGAGATTGCCGAAGTTCGGGATCTGATAACAGGTTCTTAGATCCGAAGCGCTGTAGCTTCCGCCGGGGCCGGTGCCGCCGATATCGGGGCTGGCCGCCGGAACAGCAGCGTCTTCTCCCAGAACCTTGTACGGTTTGGCTAAAGAAGCATAATGGGCGCTGTTGGTCAGGCCGATCACGCAGCTCACGCGTGAGCTGATCTCGTCCGGTACGGTCGGCCTTATGGCCGCAGAGTAGAATTGTTTGCCGTCCGGTGAACGATAACGATTGAGCTCGGTCTTAAACAGCGTTTGCAATTGAGCCGTTGAGCCACGCACCGTTAGTGAGGTACGAGCCAGAGACTCATGCACGATCGCAAGCCCATTATTGGCCGCCCACTGTTTAAGGGCAGCGTAATCTGCGGCGTTCGCGCCGTACCTGGCTGCGAACTCTTGCGGTGTAAGGTACTGGTGAAAAAGTGGGTCTCCCGGCTTTGAAACGTGTTGTACAAACTCAGCGGCACCCTGAGGGTTCGACAAAGGAAGAGTCAGAACGATACTGATTTGTTGATTCTGATCAACCGCACCGAGCAAACTCGATTTCGCTAGAAGCGGTGACAGTTCGACGGTTTTCGCTTGGCCGAACGCATGGCCAGGCGCGATTAAGGGTACAAGCATTAGCCCAAAGACGAAGGTCTTGAGCGCCTGCCAATTTGAGACATAGCGACTAGCGCGAGTTGGCAAGAACCTACTCACGCGACAACGGAGATATTGCATAGTAGTTTAGTGAAGAACTTTCAGAGCCAATGGAGGGAAAGTGCAAATCGGGGGAGGCCGGCTCACACAGGCAAAAACAGCGGGAGTGATGTGAGGATAATCCTCAGCCACGCGCGAATATTCGCGGTACACTTTTACCGCGGATGAGAAATTAGGGTCCCAGCTTGGGACCGGAACCATCAGAGAGGATCCGGCAGGACCAACGAGGGATTGATCGTCAGACCGAACCCATAGACAGCATTAACCGAACGCATTTTCCTTTTTTACTTCCTTGTTATCCCGCGCCGACAAGGCCCCGCGGGGGAGCGGGTATCTACGCGATCGGACGAGACTGATATGAAATCAAGATCGTAACCGTCAATGAGATTTTGAAAATAGTTTGAATTGAACGGAGACCCCATGTTGGCAGGGCGAAGGCTCCCAAAAGATCCCGGAATTTTTGCAACGATTTGGCGTTTCGCCTTACAAAGATGTGACTGCGCCGGAATGCGTGCCGAGCCGAGGGCCCGCAATGGGACACGGCGCTGCCGTTGCATCGTTCGCTTTCCGGCACCCTTTTAATTCCCAAGATCGGGAAAGCCACGATCCCAACTCCGGCACAATCGACCTGGTCCGTCGTATCCGGTAAGCATCAGTGTGTCTCGTTCGGCGGAGCCGGAAAATCGAGCTTACGAGATTTCGAACGGACGATCTACCCGCGTCATGTGTGCTTAATCGCCCGGAATTCGGAGAAAAACAGCGGATCCGAAGGTTTGGCACGCAATATGTTAATGCTCAGAAAGATGAGAATGACCATGACTAAGCGAGCCTTTGCGCGCGAGGCGTGGTCCATTGTCAGGCCTTATTGGATGTCAGAAGAAAAATGGTCCGCTTGGGGTCTTCTTCTAGGCGTTGTCCTAATTAATCTAGGCACGGTTTGCACTAGCGTCGGAATCAATGCGTGGAACCGAAATTTCTACAATGCGCTGCAGGCATTTGACGTCGACCAAATCTTCGGTCAGCTCGGTATCTTCTTCATTTTAGGCAGTCTTGGCATAACGTTGTCGGTGTACGCTGTGTACTTACAACAGCTGTTGCAGCTGCGCTGGAGGCGGTGGCTGACCCGAAGATACATAAACGCCTGGCTTTCTAACCGTGCGTACTACCAATTGCAACTGACAAGCGGAGTGGATAATCCAGATCAACGGATCGCTGAGGATATCAATCAATTTACGAACTACGTTTTGACGCTTTCCCTGGGTCTACTAACATCTTTGGTTACCCTGGGTTCTTTTCTTGTTATTCTCTGGGGGCTATCCGGGCAAGCGGATATTCCTCTAGGTAAATTGGGCACGGTCCACGTCCCCGGTTACCTCGTGTGGCTAGCCTTACTTTATGCGGGCGTTGGCACCTGGCTGACAGTGAAAATCGGCCGTCCGCTCGTGCAATTGAATCTAACCGGCCAGCGTCTGGAAGGCGATTTCCGATTCGGCTTGGCCCGGTTGCGCGAGAACGCCGAAAGCGTTGCGTCCTACGGTGGCGAACCGGTCGAGCAGGACATTTGCCAGGAGCGGTTACAAAACATCTGCAACAATTTCCGAATGATTATGGGGAGGCAGATGCGTCTTAACTGGTTAACCCAAGGATACGCACAAGTTGCGGTGGTTTTTCCGCTGTTAGTGATTTTGCCCCGCTATTTCGCAAAGCAGATTGGGTGGGGCGGCTTGATGCAAGTAGCCAGTGCTTTTTCCTACGTTTACAACTCGCTTTCATTTATCATCAATCGCTACCCCGACATAGCCGCGTGGCAAGCTGCCACCGATCGGCTCACTACGTTCCAGGAACGACTCCTTGGGCTGCAGACGCCGGCCTTCGCCCGGCGGCAGATCGTAATTCGACGCAGCGACCGGGTGGTTGATGTCGATAATTTAGATCTGGATTTACCAGATGGGACTCCCCTGTTGCGCGGGATCAGATTCGCACCGGTCCGCGGCGAAGCGGTGCTAATTACCGGACCAAGCGGAACAGGTAAAAGCACCTTGCTGCGAGCAATCGCTGGAGTCTGGCCCTTTGGTCGCGGCGAAATTAATGTGGGTGAGGAAGACGCTCTATTTGTGCCCCAGCGTCCGTATCTGCCACTTGGAACGCTTACCAATGCGTTGTTATACCCTAACCCTGACAGAACCGGTTTTTCCGCCGATCGACTCAAAAACGTACTTAGAGATGTTGGGTTGGATGGGTTAGTTGAGGAGTTAAATGTTGTCGAAGACTGGAGCCAACGACTGTCGATCGGGGAGCAGCAGCGATTGGCTTTTGCTCGAGTGCTGCTGGCCGCACCGAAGCTCCTCTTCCTTGACGAAGCAACCTCGGGCTTAGGCGAACCCTGGGAGGCACGCCTGTACAGCCTGCTCCGTTCTGGGTCATGGCAACCCACCGTCATCAGTGTGGGTCACAGAAGCACCTTGCTAAGGCTTCATGACCAGGTCTTTGATCTATCTCGCTTTATCCCGTTACGCGAACAAGTCGTGATGCCGTTGCCCTCACAGCTTTCGGCACCAGTCGCCCTGGTTGGCACTCTTTAAAGTGGTGAGTGATGAGAGGTGAAAAGGGGACGCGTGTTCTCCCACCCATTCGGAGGGGCGTTGCATTCCGCTCTATTAGCTCGCACGGGTTTCGACGCCTCGAAACGGTTGCACCTATTGCGTGCGGATAGACGCGACGCCCAGGGACCGAGGGTGAGTTCAACACGGTAGGCGTCGGCGAGGCGCTGCAACGCGATATCGTCCGGAGCCTCATCTGCAGCTTTGCGGCGAATCGCTAACGCCCTCCGAACTGTCTCCTGCATAAGAGCAATCCGACCCCAACTCTTGTAGAACGCTCCCAGTGTTTCAAGACTGCCGGCGTAGCAATCTACGGCTTCCGGCTCAAGCCGGTGGGTCAGGTAGGCCGGTTCACCATAATTGACAGCTTCCGTAAGCAATCGCAATGATTCCTGCGGGTCGACCAGAGAATCATAAGCTCGGACCTTAAGCGCTAGCGCGTTACAAACAAGGATTTCTAGCTGATGGCGCGAATTTGGCGTTAGATCGGCTCCCTTTTCCAGTCCCCGCAATGTCGCAATAGCCTCGGCTAACGTTGCATCCATCGTTTTTGCGGTTCCTAATTTCCACGCAATACCGTACCTGGTCAGAAGCGCCTTTGTCAGGAGTAGTTGGTCATCTGGATCAGTGACCGCGATTTTCACCAAGTTTCTCGTGAGGACCTCCGCGCTCTGGGCGCGCTGCGTGGCGGCTTGGAGATCACCCAATTCCTCAAGAGCATTCGCGAGGATCGTTTGAGTTTGGGCTTCGGCTCGTATCTCCAGAGCGCTCTTGGCCGGATCAGAACCGCTGCGGCTAGTCGAATCGAGTTCATCGAAAACCGCCACAATCCGATTGAGCAATTCGAGCCGGTGCTCAATAGGTGCCGACATGGTCCCCAACGAGGAAGCAGTCTCGTCGATCATTGTTCTAGCCGTAGATGCAGCGAGCTCGCGTTGCCGAAAAGCATAGTCACGTTCCTGTTTTGCCGCTCGATCCGAACTTAGAATGCCGGCGAGAGCTAAAATCCCGACAGTTGCTGCTATCGAAACCGAGACCGTAGCGCTTGGATGACGACTGGCTAATCTACGTGTTTGATACCACCAGCTTTGCCGCCGCGCTAAAACCGGACGACGCTCCAGGAAACTTTCAACATCGTCAATAAAATGTTCGACGCTTTTATAGCGATCGCCGGGTTTCTTTTGTAGCGCTTTCAACACGACGGCTTCCAGATCCCCGCTCAACTTCCTGTAGAAGGAGCGGTCTTGCGTCTGCGCGCAATCGGAAGGCCTTCTTGGTTCCTCTTCGCAAATTCGCCTCAGGATCTCGAACCCTGCCACCGACCCTGAATCCTTTCCCGCAATGAACGGATGAGCCCCGGGGGCTAAGATCCTGAAGGGTCATGGGCTCGGTTTGTTAAGAGCGTTTCGGTTGTTACATTCGCTGCCGTGGCTGTCACCTTAGCGTTGATCTTTCTTGGGAAGCTTCGGCAATATTATTGACTGTCTCCAAAGTTCCACCATTGAAGCAAAAGGTAGGGATTAGGATTAGGTGCTTTTAAAAGGTGCGCCGTGGTCGTCTCCTTCCTTGCTGATGTGAGTTCAAAGCTCACGTCGGAACTGAGAGCGAAATTCAATTGGCGATTGAAAGATGTCCCATTGATTTTCCTTTACTGTGTAGCCGATCGCTACAATAACAAAACGCCGGTCGCTTGAGCAGAGCACAACCGCTTGTTTCTTTAAAAACGGGACTTTTAACAGACCCTCGATTCGTTCCAATTCCTCCCTCGTTGGCGCTGCAATTTCTATGCCCCTCAACATGCGAGGAAGCTCGAAATAATCGACTCCCCAAAAGTGCAGATCCACGTTCGTAGTTTGTTTGGGCTCATCGAGTGTGCCTGGCGATTTTGGGCTGCGGATCAGCAAGTGACCGTGGCTTACTTGGTACTCCCACACCTGAAAGTCACGGCTACTTGAGAAAGGTGAAATCGCACTCATTGAAACGGGTTCGGCACTTGTACTCCACCACGCCAGAATTGAATAGTGTCCCAATATTGCGGATTTTGATAGATCTGCAATAGCTCCCAGTCTGTCGCTCCATACTCGATTCCTGCTGCCGCTCGAGACACTCCCCCCCAAACGTCCACGCCGTCCAAGTTAACGTGCACTGTTGTATTTGGATCAGCTAGCCCTTGCCTTACGATTTCTTGCCAGTTATCGCCGGTCGCCAGCTTAGCACCTTTCGCTTCGGCGAAGGCCTGGAGGCCGTGTGACTCTAGCCCTAATGCCAACGCTTGCTCTGTTTTTACGACTGTACGGACAGCGCTGACCTCGCCGGCGCCAGTGGCGAGCTGCGCGATGTTCATGCTGATTTGCAGGGCCGAAGTAACATTAGGCAGATCCGCCTGGGCCTCCAGTTGCTGGGAATGGAACCACGAGGAGATCGAGTTCCAGAGCTCCTGCCAGGGAGGAGACGTTACGACTACTGGATCCAATTCCTGTGTGGAATCCGATTGCCCAGCTTGCCCTGATTTCATGTCTTGGACATCTGGATTTCCCGCGCCAACGAAGCCGATCTGAAAGTCTACTACGCTCGAGCCGACACCCCCGCCCCAGCCAGAACCCCAATTTATAGCGCTGGGATCTCCGAGACTACCCCAACCCACGTCGACGGCGCCGGTTATAAAGCCTCCGCCTCCGCCTCC
>JAFAIO010000190.1 GCA_019236675.1 Verrucomicrobiota bacterium | reverse complement strand
TGGAAGAACCGGCAATTGCAGAGCGCAACGTTCGCGTAGTCTGGATTGGCGGAGACCGCTGGCCGGTCGGAGGATGGGAGTTTAATCTCTCCAATGATGTTGCGGCCGCGAATGTCGTTTTCCGTTCAAAGGTCGAGGTTTGGCAGTTGCCCAGCCCGGTTTACAAGAGAATGGCGGTTAGCTATGCGGAGCTCGAACAGAAAGTTTATCATCAGGGTCCTTTAGGAAAATACCTGGTCGAGCAGCTTATCGACTGGAACAACAAATATCATCGTCATGGTCCGATCGAACACCGGTCGCTGGGAGATTCCCCCGCCGTTGGGGTAATGATGTACGAGGATTGCGGTAGCTATGATTGGGTTCCTGCGCCTGAATTTAACAGTGAGATGAACTACGTACACACCGGAAAGTATCGGCCGATCCGGTTGTATCACACGGTGGATCAGCGCTTCATCCTGGAAGACTTTTTCGCTAAACTGGCTCGGTTTACGCAGGAGAAATCTGGCCCGTAGAATACGGTATGATCGATCGGCAATTGGACATTTTGGTTTCGGGCGACAGCTCCGGAGGAGCGAAATCTTTATAGATTATCGATTTCCCCAATTGCGGCTAGCTCCGTAGGAGCGACATCGGGTTGTGATCGTGCAGAGGCGAAGAGGATCATCCCTTTAGAGCTCGATCAGGGTTAGACCGTGGCCAAAAACTAATCGAAAGCCGTGCGAAACTCCATATATGCCGCTCCTACGGAGCTACGTCGCTAAATTGTACGGCGGTAGCTATAAAGATTTCGCTCCTCCGGAGCTGTTTCCCGAAACCCACGTCGCTTTCCAACAACCAACCCCCAGAAACTAACTATGAAAAGCCAGCAAAAGATCGTGCTCGGCGTGATTGTCGGGAATCGAAACTTTTTTCCTGACAGCCTGATCACGCAAGGGCGCCAAGATATTCTTGGCGTCCTAAATGAACAGGACGTTGAGGCGGTAATCCTTGACGAACAGGCCACTAAACTCGGCGCCGTTGAGACCTGGGAGCATGCTCAAAAATGTGCCGCTCTTTTTGATGCGAACCGGCATCGTATCGACGGGATTCTAGTGACCCTCCCCAACTTTGGCGATGAAAAGGGTGTTGCCGATACGATCAAGCTGTCTGGTCTTAAAGTACCGATTCTTGTTCAGGCCTATCCTGACGACCTGTCAAAATTCGCAGTTGAGTTTAGACGCGACGCTTTCTGCGGGAAGATTTCGGTTTGCAATAATCTTTATCAGTACGGTTACCCGTTTAGCCTCACAGAACTGCATACGGTTCATCCGCTGACAGACTCGTTCCGCGCGGACATCAAGAGATTCGCGGCGGTATGCCGGGTGGTTCGAAACCTGAAGAATGCACGTCTCGGTGCGATTGGCGCGAGACCGAACGCATTTAATACCACTCGTTACAGTGAGAAATTATTGCAGGCCTTTGGGATCAGCGTGAGTACCGCTGATCTGTCGGAGGTCTTCGGGACCGCCGAGAAGATTGCGGATAGCGACAAGCGGGTTGGGGAACGTTTGGAAAGCATCCGGTCCTATGTTTCGACCGGTGGCGTTCCCGCTCCTTCACTGGTGAAAATGGCGAAACTTGGGATCGTGATCGACGACTGGATGCTGCGGTATGGCATCGACGCGACGGCCATCCAATGTTGGGACTCGTTGCAGCATAACTACGGCGTCAATGTTTGTACTTTGATGAGCATGATGAGCGAAAGCCTGTTGCCGAGCGCGTGCGAGGTCGATATCACCGGCGTGGCGTCGATGTATGCGCTGCAGCTGGCTTCCGGAAAACCGAGCGCTCTGGTTGACTGGAATAACAACTACGGAAACGACCCTGACAAATGTGTCCTCTTCCACTGCGGTAACTGGGCGAAAAGCTTCTTCACAGACGTGAAAATGGCTAACGCCGAAATCCTGGCAACGACATTGGGAACGGAAAATACTTACGGCACTGTGGCTGGGCGGACGCCGGCGGGTCCCTTCAGTTACGCAAGAATCACGACGGATGATCGGAACGGGGTAATTCGTACCTACGTCGGCGACGGCGAGTTTGTGAGCGATCCCTTAGATACTTTCGGCAGCCGGGCGGTAGTAAAAGTGCCCCGGTTGCAGGAGCTCATGAAACATGTTTGCAGGCACGGATTCGAACACCATGCGGCGATGAACGCTTCACATACGGCTGGTGTCCTAAATGAAGCGTTTTCGACGTATTTCGGGTGGGACACGTATTGGCATAGCTGACTGCGAAGCGGTCGGAACCCGTGGAGCGCTGCCTCGCTTGCGAGGCCGTGGTGAGCAAAGCCAGGTGATGCGGCACGTTCCTGAGTGACCTGTGCTCTATCTTTTCGGCGGCGGAACTGGTCTTTGCTGTCCTCACAGAGCACAGATGAGGCGGACACCTCTGCTATAGTCTCGCCTCGTTTACTACGGCACTCGCGAGCGAGGCACGTTCCAGGGGTGCCGACCGCATCGGCCTCGCAAGCGAGGCAGCGCTCCAGGGTGCCGATCGCATCGGCCTCGCAAGCGAGGCAGCGCTCCACGGTTTTCCCTAGAACTTCGCCGCGGCTCCACCCAGCTTCGACTCATCGATCAAATAGGTCTTGGTTACGACGATTGAATTAATCGGATTATTGTTCGTGTCGGCAACCGCATGGCTGATCTCGATCAGAGCATCCATTCCGCCGGCGACGTGACCGAACACGGTATCCTTGCCATCCTGGGACGCAATATTGGTCAAACAGATGTAGAATTGGCTACCGTTGGATTCGAGTTTTGGATTCACTTTCAGGGGGAGCGCACCCATGGCGACTGCTCCCCGGACATGTTTGAGACGGATCTCCGCTGGTAACGTATAGCCTGGACCGCCTGTTCCCATCACATTCCGGTCCTTTTTCTTGGTCAACGGATCACCCCCTTGGACGAGATAGTTGGGTATGGTCCGGTGGATCGTGGTCTTCACGAAAAACTTCCCTTTGACCAGTTTCTTGAAATTATAAACGGTGTACGGAGCGGCGTCCTCGTCGAACCCAATCGCGAAGCTCCGGGTCTGGCGTACCTTTCCTTCTTTCCATTGGACTTCGAATACGGCGACGTCTTTGGCCGAGAGGACGGAGCTGGTTACGGTTAGCGTTACTACGAGGGCGATCAGTCGTTTTATCATGGGATGATCGGAAGGCTGCGGAGTTCTGCCGTTCCGATCAAGTCCGAATTGTCAGGGTTTTGCAGGTGGTATCGGGATCCGGCCTGGTCAAAATTGCGCTTTACATAGGCCAGTCCGATCCAGGCGCCGAGTTGCTCGCTCCTGGCAGCGCTGGTCACAAAGCCGGTTTGCTTCCCGGAAGCGTTGAGCAGTTTCTGTCCAGTGACCAGAACGGATCCGTCGATCAATTGAATGCCGCAAAGCTTTCGATTTACGTGGCCAAGACTCTTCAAACGGCTAATTACCTCCTGGCCGACATAGCATCCTTTTGTGTAGCTGACCGCTCTTTGATCCAATCCCGCTTCGTTCGGGATCACGTCTTCATTCAGTTCATGGCCCCATTCAGGGATGCCGCGTTCGATCCGGAAGGTCTCAACCTCCGCGGCCGGTAGCACATCTTCCTTTAGTAACTGAGGAACAACACCTTTGAGAGTGACCGGGACCAGCAGGTCGTGACCCTCGACTCCAAAACGGTCGGCGTGTGACACGATTCCCTCGGGCAAGATCGTGTCGGGAAGCTTGGGCGCCGGCGCGTGAAACAAGCTGAATTCGTCCGTTTGATCCGCGAACTCAACGTCGTCGGCGATCGCATATTTTTCTAAACGGGCCGGCAACGCTTCGCGAAGAGCCGGATGGAAATCAAGCAGGAAGGCGTCTTCGATAGGAGTAACAAAAAGATCCCCGCAAAGTTTCCCTTTTGCAGTGAGGACACAGGCATAGGTTGCTTGACCCGGTTTGGCGTCTCTCAGGTCATTCGTCAATTGACCGTTGAGAAAGCGCACTCGATCGGCGCCGCTTACTCGGAGTTTTGCGCGGTCGGAAAGGTCTATAAGCATGGCATGGTATACGGCCCGTTTTCGTTCTCGTACTCGTCCTCGTGGTCGTCCTCGAGAGAACGTTCTTGCTGGTCTGTAGCACAATTTGGTCGGTAGCGCCCTGTTGGTGTCCGCAGCGAAGTGATGGCCTGGCAAGTCGATCGGTTTGTTTGCATACGTCTTACCCAATCGAGGACGAGGACGACGACGAAGCGCCTTGCGGCGTTCTCATCCCAGCCGGTCGTAACCGGGCAAAGTCAGAAACGAAACGAAATCATCGCTGGTGGTAATCTTCGAAAAAAGATCGGCCGCGTCCTGAAAACGTCCTTTCCCATAGCGATCTGGACCGAGCCAATTTTCGATCTTTTTCAATTCTTCGCCCAAAACAGTTGCGAACAACTCGGCCGTCACTTTCCGGCCATCGGACAACTTCCCTTTTGCACTCCGGATCCATTGCCACACCTGAGCGCGAGAAATCTCAGCCGTGGCCGCGTCCTCCATCAAATTAAAGATAGGAACGGCTCCCGACCCGCGGAGCCAAGCCTCCAGATATTGAACGCCGACACTGACATTGGTGCGCAAGCCTTGTTCGGTGATCGGTTCTTCCGGGCCAAAACGCAGCAGGTCATGGCCGCTAACCGAAACATCCTCTCGTTTCCGATCGATTTGGTTCGGCGTTTTCATTACTGCGTCAAAAGCCTCGAGCGCAACCGGAACGAGGCCCGGATGTGCAACCCAGGTCCCATCGTGACCGTCGTTGGCTTCTCGTTCTTTGTCGGCCTTCACTTTCGCAAACGCTTCCGCATTGGCCTTCTCATCATTCTTGATGGGGATCTGCGCTGCCATACCGCCCATGGCATGGATGCCGCGCCGATGGCAGGTCTTGATGCACAAAAGCGAATACGAATGCATGAAATGTGTCGTCATGGTGACGAGCGCACGATCCGCCAGAATAAACTCCGGATTGTTCCGAAAACGCTTGATACAGCTGAAGATATAATCCCAGCGGCCACAATTCAGCCCGGCGGAGTGATCACGCAGTTCGTAAAGAATCTCGTCCATTTCGAACGCTGCTAAGATGGTTTCGATGAGAACGGTTGCGCGGATTGATCCCCTTGGGATTCCGAGCTCGTCTTGAGCCAAGTTAAAGACATCATTCCAGAGCCTGGCCTCAAGGTGGCTTTCCATTTTTGGCAGATAAAAATAAGGCCCGGATTCTCGGGCTAAGAGCTCTTTTGCGTTGTGGAAAAAGTAAAGCCCGAAGTCAAACAACCCTCCCGATACCGGTTCACCGTCCACCAAAAGATGTTTTTCTACCAAGTGCCAACCGCGCGGGCGAACCAACAGGACCGCAACTTGATCCCGTAACCGGTACTCCTTCCCTTCCGGGCTGGCGTATTCGATATTGTGTCGGATGGCGTCCCGGAGGTTAATATGCCCCTCAATCATATTGTTCCAGGTCGGAGCGTTAGCGTCTTCAAAGTCAGCCATGAAAACTTTGGCTCCTGAATTCAGGGCGTTGATCACCATCTTGCGATCCGTAGGCCCCGTGATTTCGACGCGACGATCTTGCAGGTCTTGCGGAATTGGTGCCACCTGCCAATTCGACTCGCGGATATGGGCGGTCTCAGGAAGAAAGTCGGGCACTTTGCCTTGATTGATTTCGGCCTGGCGTCGCTCGCGCCGCTCGAGCAGTTCTTTCCGCCGGTTATTAAATTCTCGCTGTAAACGAGCTACAAAGCGCAGTGCGTCGGGTGTCAGAATTTCGGGAAAGGGTTCAGCGACTTGGCCCTTGATTTCAATGCCATCAAATGTTTGGGACGATAAGCTCATAGCGGCGAGTGATTTGGTGAGCCCCTTCGACGCGCTTAATCCTTGCTCAAGCACAGGCCTCAGCAAGCACCAAGCTGGTCGACGGAGCTTTTGTTCCAATATCAAAAAAGCAGCGGCGCATGCTGATTACAAATGACAAATGGCCAGATGACAAAGGGCGGGTGGCAACTGACAAAAGGCGGTGGCAAATGGGTGATATTGACGAAACGAGATTCCCGAAATCGCGACAACATTTCATAAAGTTGTAGCGAGTATGTCTGACGTGTCATCCGTTACCAATCTTAAATAACTCTAGAGTTTAAGGTTAGAAATACGGCGGCGCCTAATTTCTTCGTGACCCGAAATTTTATCCTATTTACATCGAGGTCCCCCAGGCTAATATCGTGTTTGATGGCATTGCATACGGTTGAGATTTACCGAGGGGCTGCCAAGGCTAGTGATCAGTAATCAGAGTATCAGTAATCAGACTAGGATCGGCAATGCAAACTCGTGGACCTTATACTGAATACTGATTATTGGTTGCTCCCCGCCGCCTCTCACTTATCACCAATCACCTTTCACTTTTCTAGCACCGCCCCATGTATCTCCCCCTTGGCACCTATTCACCTGATATCAAACTTGGCCTGGTTTCAGCCTCTAGAAATTGTTTTCCACGGTCTCTTTCCGAAGAACGGACTTTGCGGTTGCTGGCTGGTTGTCGCCAGGCCGGGATTGAGCCATTC
>JAFAIO010000044.1 GCA_019236675.1 Verrucomicrobiota bacterium | reverse complement strand
CCTCAAATACCCCGATTCGCGAGGTCGATCTCTCAGAACTTCAACAGAGATTGAACGAAGCGATGATGAAGCTGTCTGTTGAGCATAGGGCAGTCGTGACGATGTTCGACATCCAAGGGATGCCGCACGCGGAAATCGCTAAGGTGTTGGGAGTCCCCGAAGCGACAGTACGGTCAAGACTGTTTTACGCACATCGGCAGTTGCAGAATTATCTCGAAGAGTTTAGAAAGCAATGATGCTCGACGAACAGCAGGTACAACGGCTACTTCGACTCAAGCGATTCGAGCAACCCCCTCCAGGCTATTTTGAACAGACCCTGGATGAGCTCCATTACCGGATGCGGGCGGGTTCTGTAGCCCACTCAACACGCAACCGGTCTAATCGCTTTAGTCGGTTACAGGAATTTGTGGCTAACCTTAACACATTCCGGGTGCCCCAAGCCGCTTACGCGGGCGCTTTCGCGATCTTCTTGGTGGTCGCGACCTTGATGGGTACCGGTGTCTGGTCCCCCCGGCCTAAATTTAATGTTTACGACGCGACCGCTGCTGCCGGCCAAAGTGACAAGGCAGGTATCGTTGGCGGCCGGATCCAACTCAGCGCGCTAAAGTCCGACCAGCAAGAGATTTTCCCAACCATTAAGCCGTCGGACAATGTCACGCCGAGGTACATCCTGGGCGGTCAACCGGTTAGCTACAATACACCCTCAAGTTTTTAAACCTTACACTTGGTGGTTTAGTCCCGATGGTCTCCCGACCAAAGGAACGCCAGGTGTTCCCCCCAACCGATGATGAACGATTCTCATGGCGATGATTGGTGGACCGACCGGTAATCGTGTCGTGAGCAAAAGAGCTCGCTGCGCGCTCTTTTCCTCCATTGTTCTGATCGCTGGCTTTGCGGACTGGAGCTGTGCTCAGGCCGAAGAAACGTTTTCTGCTGTCGCCAAGGACGTACAGGCCATCTTTGAGAATAATAAGGACGCAATTGTTAAGATTGAGTCTGAGGATAGTCATGGCCTGTTAGTCGGAACCGGGTTTTTCGCGAGCCCTACTGGGATCATCTATACGTCCTACCACGTTGCTGGCGAATCCACGGACATCGTCGCTCAATTTGGATCCTGCCGATATCCAGCGCGAAAACTGGTCGCAGACATCAGAAGCGGCATAGCAATTCTGAAGATCAACCCGGCAGCCCCTACTCCTTATATTCCTCTCGCAGACTCCGACAATATCGTCACCGCCAGTGGGGTGGTGATCCTAGGATTTCCCTTAGATCAATCCGTCACTCCGAACTATGGCGTGGTTGGAGGTTTAGATCAGGGGCATGAGAATCGTTTTTTTGCCACCACGCTGATCCGGGCAAATATCGCCGCTCAGCGCGGTGAAGAGGGCGCACCTCTTTTGAATCTTGACGGGCACGTCGTCGGAATCGTCGTCGGCAGTGTGGACGACAGGACCGCGTGCTACGCGTTGCCGATCAAAGCCGCCGAGAAAGTTCGGTCTGATTACATCCGGTTTGGCGAAATACGTCAAGGCTGGGTCGGAGTTACCGCGGTAGAAGGCGAGGAAACCGAACACGAATCGAAAGTCGTTATTAACAAGGTCGAAGAAAACTCGCCTGCCCACAGCGCGGGCGTGCAACCCGGCGACATCTTGCTATCGATCGGCGCGGTGAAGATCCGCTCGACTTCGGACATCCCGAATGCCTGTTTTTTCCTGACTGTAAATCAGAAAGTTCCGGTAACGGTCTTCCGGGCCGGTCAAGAAGTGCAAGTGGATGTGATTCCTGCCCAGGCTCAGCAACCGCCCGGGAACGTAGCGATACCGCCTCTGGTTGCTCCGGGGTATCCGATAAACAGCGAGAGCACTCTGCGCTTGCGGATAGAGAACTAGGTGTGGCGAAAACTCGTCGCTACGCTTTTGCGAAATTGCTGACGTAACGCTGGGTTTTCGAGGGTTCCTGAGCGACCCATCGCCCGCTTAGCGGCTCAAAACCGGCGCGAAACCATTAAGCAGTTAGCCGGATCGCCGGCGCGCCGAGTTTTTCGCCCTACCCCCCCGTGCCGAAAAACCACTTGTCAACTTGCCTATTCTGAGGCAAAAGCTTTCCCCCATACACGGTTCCGTCTCTGGGTAAGGCCATTTTTACTGGCTTTCTCGATGCTGGCACTTAAGGTTTGCAACCCACGGCATGTCTAAAATTGAGCAGAAAACGGATCTCTCTTTTGAGGCCGCCATGGAAAGACTAGAACAAATCGTCAGCCAAATGGAATCGTCCA
>JAFAIO010000179.1 GCA_019236675.1 Verrucomicrobiota bacterium | reverse complement strand
TCTTCAGCAGGACTTCGCCCACCGTCCCTGGGCTGAGCAAAATATCGTCAGATTCAAGCAGCGAGGCGTTGTTAGACACCAAATAGACCGACTTGGAAGCTTTTAGCTGGAATCGGCCGCCCATGGCCCTCGCTCGCCGCCGGAGATCGGACAAAAGCAGTTCACTGGAGTTCTCGAAGACGATCTGATCTTCCAACGCCCCGGTCACCGTTCTACCAGCCTCGAGAGGCGAGCCGTTTAGTGTTGCCTCGACTTTCTTCAGAGCGAAGACCTGAACCTTGAGCCCGAACTGAACTTCCAAGCAACTGTCGCGAGTCCTGGCCTTCTCTAGAACAACTTCATCGTTTTGGTTTACGGTTACGAAAATCCGTGGCAGCGAGACGTTCTTTTTGGCATTGAAATAGAAGAGCAGGTCTTGATGTGTGATGACTTGTTCACCGATAATGATCCTTTGCCCTGGGTAGATTCGGCAGAATTCACCCGGTGAAAGTGATCGGCCCCGCACCACTACGGACCGGGGGCTTAAGTTTTTGAATAGGACCAGGTCATGATAACGGTAAGCCATCAGCCGTTCGCCATTTTTGAGTTCCTTCAACGGCACATCTACGGTCCCATCTTCGCCGAAGATCAAGGACTCAAGCGGGGAAGTTCCTTTCTGGTAAACTGATGGATCGGCTGAGTCGGCGGAGTTGAGCTGATAGACGATATCGATGGCCTGAGCAGCCATGCCCAGTTGCGACATGAAGGAGTAGTACGCAATGACCTGTTCTTGCTGCATCCCGGCCTTAGCGATGAGGTCGTAGAGCTGTACACCCAGCATTATCTTCCGGTCTTGGCTCAGCTCCTCAGCGAGTCGTTTGGCCATCGAGGACAGATCTTGAGGCTCCCTCAGGGCTCTTTGAAAAAGCGTCCGTAACTCTGAATAAACCGCCTCCGGGTAATCGTACCGGAGAAAGCCCAGACTCGAATCGATCTCCTCCTCAAGAATTCGGCCGTCGACTTTGGAAAAACCAGCCAATACCTGGATCAGAAGCGGAAGTAGGTTGCGGGTCTCGGACTTGGCTCGCCTGGTCCCCGACAATCTTCTTAATGTGTGAGCTGCTAAACTTCTCGCCTTATGGACGATCGATCCATTCTGTTTCGCCGGCGCATCAAACGTCTGAGGCATGTGAATCTCCGCAGAGTAGCGTCCCTGCGGCAGAGAAGCAAACAACGAGCGCTAATGGCGACACGGCGACACGGCGAGACGGCGAGACGGCGAGACGGCGACACGGCGATAGGGCGATAGGGCGACAGGGCGAATGGGCGATAGGGCGACAGGGCGAATGGGCGGAAGGATGGGATCCGCCTTCGCAAAGCGACTCGACTGAGCTCACCGGGTTCCCACGGCGCGACGGGCTCTTTGGGACTAATGTTATCGGCCCGATGAGGCCCACAACTCTGAATCGGTTTCAACGCCTCAGGCGCACCAGTCGCCGTGTCGCCCGTTCGCCGTGTCGCCATTCTCCCTCGTTTCCGGCGTTCTCACTCGGTTCCGCTCGTTCACTTGCCGTGTTGTCGAAATTCCCGTAAGCTACGGTGGGTTCGCCCGAGGTTTTTGTCCTATGGCACTACTCTCCAGCTTTAACGAGGATCGACCGGTCTCGTATATTCGTGGCTATCCGATTTACTGCGCCACCTTACTGACCGCAGCCTATGGCGTCGGCATATTATTGAGCGCGATTTTGCACCAGTCGATCGACCTCTTGGGGCTGTTCGCCTTTTCGCTTCCCCGGTCAATTCTGCAAGGGGAGATCTGGCAAATCCTGACCTGCACCCTGGTCAACCTTCCGTCGTTTTTTACCCTTTTCAGCCTGTTCTTCTTGTATATCGCCGCTGTCGAAGTGGAGAAGTATATCGGCCGGGCAAGATTTTTGACGCTATTCGGAATATTTATTCTTACGCCGATTATCGCATATTCGGCCTGGGCGGTGGTCCGTCATGAATCCTATCCGCTTTATGGCGACTACTTTGTAACAGTCGGCTTCTTTATCGCATTCTGTACGTTGTATCCCGGCTTGCAATGGCTCGGTTTTTTGTCCCTAAGATGGCTCGGCGTAATCTCTTATGCCATAGGCGCCGTAATGCATATAAGCCAGGGAGACTGGGTGAATTTCTTTACCCTCACCTTTGTATGCCTGGCTTCGTTCGGGTACATCCGATTTCTGCAATCCGGGCTGGACTTACCTCGTATCCCAAATCCGCTTCGCGCTCTAAGGCGTCCCCGTTTCCGGGTAGTCTCGAAACCGACCGGCCGTTCAGCGCCCTCCACCGATTTCCGGCAGACCGACAGCAACGAGATCGATCGATTGCTCGATAAAATCGCGAAATATGGGCTAGCCAGTCTGTCAGCTAAAGAACGAGATACTCTGGAACGGGCAAGAGCTCGGTTACTGGAGAAGGACAGGAATTGATTCTGGGTCTCCCAAGGATTTCCTGAGTTGCTTACTCTTTACGTATCAATTCGCTAGATGGTCTCGCCAATCGACCGCTTAAAGCAAATCGTGCAGCGGTTGCGTTCTCCCGATGGTTGCCCGTGGGACAGGGAACAGACGCATGAGTCGCTAAAGCCGCACGTGATCGAAGAATGTTATGAGCTCATCGATGCCATCGATGAGAAGGACGATCAGGGGATGCAGGAAGAGTTGGGCGACCTCTTGTTGCAGGTCGTGTTGCACGCTCAAATGGCCAGCGAAGAAGGCCGTTTTGATTTTGATTCAGTCGCGGATGTGATCTCAGAAAAATTGGTCCGCCGCCACCCTCATGTCTTCGGCGACACAAAGTTGGCCACCAGTGACGCCGTCTTAAAGCAGTGGGATGCGATCAAGCGCCGGGAGAAGACGGACCGGGCATCGGCGCTGGATGGTGTTCCTCGTGGTTTACCAGCTCTCGCCAAAGCCCAAAAGACGCAATCCAAGGCTGCAAAAGTCGGTTTTGATTGGGCAGATGCCGAAGGTTCGCTCCAGAAAGTAAACGAGGAAGTCGAGGAACTGCAGCAAGCAGAGGGCAGTGAAAAGCTAGCAGAAGAACTTGGCGACTTATTATTCTCGGTCGTGAATTTCGCTAGGAAGAGCAAACTCGATGCAGAAGAGCTTCTGCAGGCCGCAACCCGCAAGTTCTCCGAACGGTTCCGTAAAATTGAGGCTTTGGCCGAGTCTCGCGGCTTGGATTTTTCTTCTCTCACCTTGTCCGAGAAGGATGCGTTGTGGGACGAGGTGAAGCGGAGGCCGAATAGCCAGTAATCAGTAAGTCGAGCCCAATAAAAGGCTCGGGCGTGGCTATTCACCATGACCTGGTGGTCCCTTCAGTGTAGCCAGGGAAGGTTTGTCCTCACTGATTACTGATACACTGATTACCGATTACTCGTGTGCCACCTTGAAAAGCGCCTCGTGTTCTTCTTCCCGGCCACTCCCACAGCTACCTTCCGTAAACCAGCACCAGCTCAGCGCTTGCCACCGTATTCTTCTTAATGGCAGCGGTGGCTTCAGAAATCTTCGACCGCGCGGTGAGCTCAAGCTGCTGAGCGCTTAGGGCATACACAATAAAATGATATCGGTGTCGGCTATTACCAGGAGGGCAGGGGCCACCATAGCCGGGCTCGCCCCAATCGTTGACCAGTTGGATTGAACCGCCTGGAGCTTTGTGACTTGAGACAGTGCCCGCGCCTTCCAATAGCTTTTTAGTTTCAACCGGCAGGTTCACGATTACCCAATGATAGAACCCGCCACTCACCGGCGCATCTTGATCCCAAACCACAATCGCGAGGCTTTTGGCTGAAGCCGGCACTCCGCTCCAACTCATTTCAGGTGATATATTTTCGCCCGAACAACCCGAATGGTTATACACGAACTTGGCCGGAACGACCTCATTCGCCTTGAGCCCGGCTACGTTCACTTGAAATGCTTCGGCACCGGTGGCGCTACCTGTAAGTTCCGGCGCGCTGACACATAGAAGAGCAAAGGTGGCACTGCAGAGGAATCGCTTACCGTTTTTCATAGCGCGATCTTGAGCTTGCTGAAACATGCACCGCCTTTGTCTACGTGAGAAGAGGGAACTGATGAGTGAGAGGTGGGCTGCGGACAGTTCGGAGGGGCGTTGCATTCGTCGTGCTTGTGTTGCGGTGCGCGCCCGACGGAAGATTGGGAGCAACGAGTTTCGTGTGCCACACCCGCGACGCCCTGAAAACCGTTGCCGCGCCATGGGAGGTTGCACGTGGAAGGGTATGCCACCACGCACAAGGGAGCCGCAGCTAAAACGCGATTCGGACGAAAGACGCCATGCATCGAGTGCCTCGTCCCCTGGCAAGAGAACGCGGAATGCGGCTCCCCTCCGGACCTTCTTGGAGCGGCTACGTCCAGCGTCCATTTCTCAACTCCAGCCCCCCATTTGCGTCGCCCTGTCCCGGCGTTTAGGTTCGTGGATGGCTGAAACTCCGTTTCCGTCGCCAGAGGAATTACAGAAGAAGATACAAGAGTTCATGAAAGCGAACTTTGGCGACAAGGTTTCTGTTGCTGCGTTTCCGCAACCTGAGGTGACCGAAGACGAACCTCCATCGCGCAAAGAGACCTTCGATCCGTTCGAATTCCATTTAACGCCGAAACAGATCAAAGCGCACCTAGACCGCTATGTAATCCAGCAGGATGAAGCTAAGAAGACCTTAGCCATCGCGGTTTGCGATCACTACAATCATGTGAATTTGGTCCGTCGGCTTGAAAAGGAAGATCCCAAGACTGCTGCTGACCTGGAATATTCCAAAGGGAATATTCTGATTTTAGGTCCCACCGGGGTCGGAAAAACCTATTTGATCAAGCACATCGCAGATTTGATCGGTGTCCCGTTTGTAAAAGCCGATGCCACTAAGTTCAGTGAAACTGGTTATGTCGGAGGAGATGTCGAAGATCTGGTCCGCGATTTAGTTAACCGGGCCGGTGGCGACCAAACGTTGGCAGAATACGGGATCATCTACGTTGATGAGATCGATAAGATTGCAACCAGCGGGAATACCGTCGGCCGGGACGTCAGCGGGAGAGGGGTTCAGACGACGCTCTTGAAACTGATGGAAGAGACTGAAGTTCCGCTCCGGAACCCCATGGATATTCAGTCCCAGCTGCAGTCTGCCTTGGAGTTCCAGCGAAAAGGCAAGGCGAAGAAGGAGATGATTAACACCCGGCACATCTTGTTTATCTGTAGCGGAGCCTTTGATCGTTTACGCGACCAGGTTGATCGCCGCCTGACCGAGTCCGGTATTGGGTTCGGCGCTCCAGTCGTGCCTGAACAAACCAGCGATCTGCTACGGCTGGCTAGCACCAGGGACTTCATCGACTTTGGCCTTGAACCTGAGTTTATCGGCCGTTTGCCGATTCGAGTCGTCTGTAACGAGCTGACCGCGGATGATTTCTTTCTCATCCTTAAAACTTCCGAGGGAAGCATTATTCGCCAATACGTTCGGGCCTTCGCGGCCTTTGGTATCGAAGTAAAATTCACTGAGGACGCTCTCCGAGAGATTTCGGAGCGCGCAGCGTTGGAGAAGACGGGCGCTCGAGGATTAGTGACGGTGTGCGATCGTGCGCTGCGAGAATTTAAGTTCGCATTGCCGGGCTCCGGAGTCCGGATGCTAACGATCGACGCGAGCGTAATCAGGGACCCTAATGCGACGCTGGAGAGACTCTTGAGCGAGGCTCGTGCCCAGGCCGATCTCAACGAGGCCGAACAAGTGCGCCAGTTTGCCGTGGTCTTTTCTCAGAAATACGGGGTCGACTTCTCCATCGAAGAAGCGGCTATTCCCAAGATCGTTGCCCGAGCTCGTGAGGCCGGACAGCCGGTCTCCGAATACTGTGCAGTTTTGTTCAAAGATTATCCTTACGGGTTAAAGCTGCTGAAAGACCGCGACGCTAATCTTGCGTTGGTGTTTCCGGATAGTGCAGTTGAGGATCCCGACAAATTCCTTAGCGAAAGGGTGGTGGATTTTTACCGCAAAGCGAATGCCACCGCCTGAAACCGGTCAGTGCTACGCCTCACAGAACTTTAAAGACCTTACCGCGAATGGACGCGAATATAAGCGAAGATAAAAAGACCAAATCCAACCGCAGATTACCGCAGATTCACACAGATAGGTTTTTCGAGATTCACCTCCGTCATTTAGCAGCGGTTTTTCTGCGTACATCTGTCTTCATCTGCGGTTTATCTCTTCTTCGTGTTCATGCGTGTCCATTCGTGGTTACAAGAGTCCTGTGCGCAAAGTAGAATATCCGCCGCCGTTGCAAGAGTTGATCCGGCAACTCCATCGGATGCCGGGCATTGGTCCGAGAAGCGCGGAACGAATCGCACTCTGGATGATCCAGGCGCCTAACTCGCGGCCCGGGGAGATTAGCGACGCAATAAGCAGGTGCACAAAAACAGTTCTCAGCTGTCGTGACTGCGGTTTTTTTGCGGAGGGTGAGTTATGCACAATCTGCAACGACCCGAGCCGAGACCGGTCCGTGTTGTGCGTTGTTGAACAACCAACCGACATTCTGCCGCTCGAACGAACTGGTGCTTTCCGGGGTATCTACCACGCTTTGGGTGGGAAGTTGTCGCCACTCAATCACGTGGGCCCGGAAGACTTGCGTTTCGATTCCCTGCTACAAAGGATCAAACAGGCGGCTCCGCAGGAGCTGATCCTAGCGCTAGGCGCCGATGTTGAAGGGGAAGCGACTGCAAGTTACCTCTCTCAACTGCTGGCCGGGATGCCGCTCCGGATTACTCGGCTTGCCCAGGGTCTCCCCGCCGGTCTCAGTCTGGAGAGCGCAGACGACCTTACCATCTCGAGAGCATTCACCGGCCGGACGGAGGTCGGGAGGAGCTAGGGGGCATCCGCCTCTAGAAATCGTCAGCGATCCTAGCATTCGTTCCATAGGCCCCATAAGTCTCATCCGTTCGCCGGATCTCGCGCTTCCAAACACCGAGAGTGTTCGATCACCGACCGATCAGATCTCCTAGCTCCTAGCTCCTTTCAGAAGAGGATGTCCTCGTCCCAATTGCAAATCCCTCAAGATTTGCGATCGGTAAAGGCTCGTGAAAACCGATTCTTCAGATCGCACGCTGGTGGGTATGTCCGGCGGCGTGGACAGCAGTGTTGCAGCACTCTTGCTTCAACAACAAGGCGCCTTTGCGCAAGGCGCGTATATGAAGAATTGGATCAACGAAGAAGGCGTGTTCGGTGATTGTCCCTGGCAGCAGGACATCGATGATGCTCGCGCTGTTGCCGAGTCGTTGAGGATCCCTTTCCGAATCGTCAACCTAATGGACGCTTATCGTTCGAAAATCGTGCAGTATCTACTGCAAGGATATGAAGCCGGGATCACTCCGAACCCGGATGTGATGTGTAACCGGGAAATCAAATTTGGTGTTTTCTTGGAGTACGCACGGGAACAAGGTTTTAACGCAGTTGCCACTGGGCACTACGCTCGCCGACACCAACGAGCCGATGGCAGTTGGGATATCCTGGAGGGGGTCGATAAGACTAAAGATCAATCGTATTTCTTGGCCCTTTTGCGGCAGGAACAAATTGCGGCTGCCCGCTTCCCGGTAGGAGATTTGCAGAAATCTGAGGTACGCAAGCTCGCCGCCGAACACAGGTTGACCACCGCGACAAAGAAGGACTCTCAAGGAATCTGTTTCATCGGCAATGTACGGATGACCGATTTCTTGCGGGCGTTCGTCCCTGATAAACCGGGCCCAATTAAGAACTTAAGTGGCGCACTCTTGGGCTCGCATCGAGGGCTTCACCTCTACACACTGGGCCAGCGAAGAGGCATCGGGGTGCCTTCTAATACCGCCTCGGAAGCTTATGTTGTAGTAGAAAAACGATTGACCTCCAATGAGTTGATCGTCGCATTTGATCGGCCTGAGTCGCGCGGCCTTTACGCTTCCCGGTGTCGCATTGGAGCAATCTCCTTCACTAACGACAAGGTGCCGTCTTTTTCCACTATTCAGGTTAAGCCGCGCTATCGGGCTCGAGCGGTTTCTGTCCGCTTTGAGACGATCGAGGAGGACTCCGCCATCCTGGAATTTACCGAGCCTCAGCGAGCGCTGACCCCTGGCCAGATCTGCGCTCTGTACGACGGCGAAATGCTCTTGGGTGGCGGCGTCTTTGAAGAGGTCTTCTGAACCGCGAATGGACGCGAATGAGTAAACCGCGAATGCACACGAATTGACGCGAAAAAAGACGAGATCCAACCGCAGATCAACGCAGGTGTACGCAGATAGGGCGTGGTAAAGTGACAGTCGAAGGTCTTTAAAATCTTATCTGCGTAAATCTGCATCCATCTGCGGTAACAGTCTTAGTTCGTGTCCATTCGCGGTTCTTTTTTCTAGATGCTGCGTAATCTTTCCATAAGGGACTTTCGCTGTTTTACACGGTTCGATCTGGATTTCGACCCTGGCATTACGTGCATCGTCGGCGGAAACGCGCTCGGCAAAACTTCTCTTTTGGAGGCGGTGGTTATCCTCACTCGACTCCAGTCTCCCAGGACTAATTCTCTAGCGCCAGTAATCCGGACCGGAGCCAAGGGCTTGGTCGTCGATGGGATGGTCGACAATCGGCACATGCAATTTGATTACAGTCCTAAGCGGCGAAAATTGGCGCTTGATTCCGTGGAGCAAAAAGATGCTCACGAGTATCTGCAAGTCGCCCGGGCGGTTTTCTTTGCTAACACGGACATCGATCTGGTCCGTGGAACCGGGGAAGAACGAAGAAGGTTTCTCGATTTTTTGGGTAGCCAATTCTTTCGAGATTATCGAAATATTTTACGCTCATACGACAAAGCGTTGCGGTCACGTAATGCCTATTTAAAGATGACGCCGGCCCGGCCGAGGGAAGTAGCAGCCTATACCAAACCGCTGATCGACCTCGGGCAACAGCTCACTGAACTACGCGGTTCCTTGGTGCGACGTCTGGAACCTAAAGCCATTGCAGCGTTCAACCTCATTGGGGAACGGGATGAACAATTTGGGTTGGAATATCATTGCGGTTCGAGCGCAGACTTTCAGGCTGCGCTTGCCGCTAGCGCGGAAGAAGAGGCCCGATTGCGAACCACTTTGGTTGGTCCGCATCGCGATGATTTGTTGCTTCAGCTCAGCGGCCAACCCGCAGCGATTTACGCATCCGAAGGCCAACAACGTACCATGGCTATCGCTCTAAAAGTCAGTCACGCGCGTTTGCTGGAGTCGGAGTTCGGCCGGAGTCCGTTACTCTTGCTCGACGACGTATTTGGTGAGCTAGACATTGGTCGCCGGAATCGGTTGTTTGCTACTCTGCCTGCAGGAGGCCAACGAATTATCACCACAACTTCGCTGGCTTGGCTACATGATGTTCCAGCCGGCAGGCTCTACGGGATCAAAGACGACGGCGCTCGCGGACGCGTTCTAGACGTGATTTCGCCGCGCTGAATTGTTTTTGGCGGGTAGTTAAACCTA